>CAZUYY010000771.1:0-1501 GCA_964624935.1 uncultured Prolixibacteraceae bacterium | reverse complement strand
AATGCACTTCTTTCCGGAACAAGACATATCAACAAAAGCTGGGACTTTATAAGCTTTTCCACTTTCTTCTGGTCGTCTACTTCTTATGGGGGATATAAAGCATGGGCTCATGGGATGAATGATTATGATCCGAGTGTGGCAGTTTATCCATCGAGCAAGGCGAATGCGTTTAGTGTGAGATGCGTTCATGATTAAATGGCAAGAAGGCAAGATGGCAAAATGGTAAGATTAATATGAAGTATATTTTATGCCTGATTGGCATTGTTTGTTATCCTTTTATTTTGCAGGCGCAATGGTATCCTGTACCGGTGCCTACTACTCAGGGCCTTGGTGCAATTACGTTTACCGACCCTCTTCATGGATTTTGCCCGCTCGGGAATGGTTCCATTCTTGAATCATCTGACGGAGGCATAAACTGGCAGGTAGTACTTACCGGTTCTTTATCCATTCTGACAGACATTTGTTTCCCGACGGCTACAACAGGCTATTCTGTGGGTAATGGTACTGTTGTTAAGACAGTAAACGCGGGAAATACATGGTCAGTCATTAATTCTCCGACCAGTAATGTGTTGCGTGGAGTCTTTTTTTTTAACCCGGATACAGGTTTCATCTGCGGGCAGCAGGAAAGTATTTACAGAACAACAAACGGAGGGGCGACATGGATACAACAAACCTCCGGGGCATATTGGCTGCGTAAATTTTCATTTCCCTCGCCACAAATTGGATTTTGTTCCGGCGACGGTCTGACAATTTTTAAAACAACCGATGGAGGTCTCACATGGAATCAATTATCCGGAGGCGGGGGTTCAAACCTTACCGGAGTCCAGTTTCTGAATGTGGATACCGGTTATGTTTGCGGTTACAATGGATATGTGGCAAAATCTTTTAATGGCGGCCAGACCTGGCAGGTCCTGAACACCGGTACAACTACAAACTTTGAGGGACTTTTGTTCTTAAATTTACTGGACGGTTATTGTGTAGGAACCCCGGGCATCATAATGCATACCTTTGATGGGGGCATAACATGGACACAGGAAACATCCGGTACTACGGTAACGCTGGAACGTCTTTGTTTTTTAAACCAATATCAGGGATTCATTTGCGGTGGGGTTGGCACCTTGCTGGAAAACTGCCTGCCGGCGACTGGTTCTATTACCGGACCGACCTCTGTGTGCCAGGGAGATGTTGGAAAAATATATTCCGTGAATGCTGTTGCCGGCGCAACCGGATATCACTGGAGTGTACCTCCGGGAGTTATCATCACTTCAGGAAGCAACACCAACATTATCACTGTTACGTTCACCGCAACTTCATCTTCAGGATCATTTTCAGTTTACGCTTTCACGTCTAATTGCAATGGCACAATATCCCCTTCCTTTCCTGTGATAGTGAACCCACGGCCATCGCCGGCTATCACAGGTCCTGCTACCGTTTGTGCCGGAACGCCTGGAAATTTGTATACCACCCAAAATGGGATGACAAATTATAGTTGGACTGTTTC
>CAZUYY010000770.1:0-1505 GCA_964624935.1 uncultured Prolixibacteraceae bacterium | reverse complement strand
AAGTGTGAAATGTGAAGTGCGAAATGTGACAGCCCCTCCCCCAAGAGGGAGGGGAGGTTTTGAAGGCGGAAAAAACGCACCTCACCCCCCAGCCCCCTCTCCTGAAGGCGAGGGGGAGTCTCGGGAGGCGGGATTTTAGAGTTTTTCTTTCTTTGCAGGCTTAAGCAGTGAGAGGTGAGTGCACTACTGAAAACCGTTGGTAACGGTTTTTGGTATTCAATATGGAGGTACTTGCGAAAATATAATTTTGATAAAACTTCCAAGACTTAAGTTGAAAGAAATTAATTACAAATTAATACACCACACCCTATACCCAAAACACAGTACCCGACTTATTATAAACTAAAAACATTATATCATGGCTATTATAGAACACCCTGTACCAGATGAAGACAGGAAAGACATGGGCAACGTTGAGTGTTATACCGACAAGTTTGGACATATCATACTGAGATCGAAACCTATTTTCAGAACGCCGGCTCAGAAGGCTTACAGCCAGGGGTTTACAAGGCTGACTAAGTTATTATCCCAGGTAACCGATAACCTCAATGAGGCATATTGTGGTATGTTGAATGGTACGTTTGCATTCCATCATGTTTTAAGGATCAATCTGAAAATTTGTTTTGTCGGCAAATCTTATGCTATTGATCCCGGTTTGTTAGTATTGTGCGAAAACGATGGTTCTTTTGTCGATAACATCATTCTTAATTCTACTGTTGCAAACACAATTACCATTACATTCGACAGCAACAATCAAAATGCTGATGAAGGTGAAGATCCGGTTAAAGCCTATGGCTTTGATGTTAAGAGTAATAAAATCTGGCAGTTTGAGCAGGCTGCGACCCGAAGCAGTGGCACTATTAGCCTTACCCGATCTAAGATGTCGGGGTTGAAGATTGCTGTTTACCTTGAATGTCTTGACCGCGTAAACCTGATTAACAGCAGCCCTAAACATGTGATTAAATATGTTGGCACTGTTAAAGTCATTTGAATAATCGATCAACGAAAGAAAAATCGTGACGCGTGCCACAGAAAAAGGGTGACAGAGTGACAAAGTCACAGAGTCACAGAGTAAATAACTAATTAAGAATGAAGTATAAACTTTTAAAATTATAAAGACATGGCTATATTTGAAAATCCGAAAATTGGCAGAGCCAAAGGATCGGTTGGAAACGTTGTTCTTTATACACAGTGGGGATTGAACATCGGGAGAAGCAAAGCTGAAAAAGTTAATGATGCTAAGTCACCTGCTCAACTGGCTGTCAGAGGCCGGTTTAAAAAGGTTCGTGATTTAGTTCGCCCTTTGCTTAGATATATAAACCAGGCATATGCAGATTCACGGACGGATATGCCGCCTTATAATCATATCCAGTCTATCAATAATCCACATAGTTTTGTTGGTGATACAGACGAAATTGATCCGAGTAAGTTTGTATTATGTGACAACGACGGTTCTTTTGTCGACAATGTTGTTCTTACATCACCAATCGCTGACTCAATCACAG
>CAZUYY010000769.1:0-1514 GCA_964624935.1 uncultured Prolixibacteraceae bacterium | reverse complement strand
GCTAAAGCGCAGGGTAATTCATTTTCGTCTTAGCACATCAAAATAAGATTTAGCCTAGGCAAAATATTTTTTTATCAGATTCCATAAATTAGTTTATCTTTGCACCCGAAATGTATAAGTGCATTTCGGGTTGAAGAAATTTTGAGGGGACATAAGTCCCCTCTTTTGTTGATAAAATGCAATTATGATCTCAAAGGAATCAGTCCAAGCCATAATTGAGGATATTCTTGAAGGAACAGATAAATTTCTTGTGGAGGTGGCAGTTCAGCCCACAAACAGGATCTCTGTCTATCTTGACTCCGATACAAGTATCACTGTGAATGATTGCCAGGAAATAAACCGTACAATTGAAAATATACTGAACCGCGACAGAGAGGATTTTGATCTGACTGTTTCATCTTCCGGCATTGACCGCCCCCTGATGATGTTGCGACAATATAAAAAAAATATTGGGAAAGAATTGAATGTGGTCACAATCGAAGGAAAGACCATGACAGGTGTCCTGGTAAAGGTGGGTGCAGATTCGATTGAACTTGAACATCCGGTAAAGAAACAAAAAAAAGAAATTAAACGGGACACTACACGTCTTCTGTTATCAGAAATAAAAAAAACAAAACTAATTATAAAATTCGGGAAATAATCATTTCAAAAATGGAACATATCAATTTAGTCGAGACTTTTTCTGAATTCAAAGAATTCAAGAACATCGACCGCGAAACCATGATGCGCATCCTTGAAGATGTATTCAAGCATATGCTCGCAAAAAGATTCGGTTCATCCGATAATTTCGATATCATTGTGAACATTGACAAAGGCGACCTTGAGATCTGGAGAAACCGTATTATCGTGGATGATAATGAGGTAGTGGACCCCAATGCACAGGTCGCACTCTCGGAGGCCATACAAACGGAACCGGACTTTGAAGTGGGCGAGGAGCTTTCCGAAGAAATAAAACTCCTTGATTTCGGTCGTCGTGACATTCTTGCCATCCGCCAGAATCTGATCTCCAAGATCCAGGAGTACGAAAAAGACAACATCTTCCGCAAGTATAAGGAAAAGATCGGAGAGATCATTTCCGGAGAAGTTTACCAGGTATGGAAAAAAGAGATCCTCGTCCTGGATGATGAGAATATCGAGCTGATCCTGCCAAAATCCGAACAGATCCCTTCTGACTTTTACCGTAAAGGAGACACGATCCGTGCCGTGGTTTCAAAAGTGGAAATGAACAATAATAACCCCGTTATCATTCTGTCAAGAACTTCTCCGGTTTTTCTTGAACGGCTCTTTGAATCTGAAGTTCCAGAAGTCTATGATGGTTTGATAAGCATTAAAAATATTGTCAGGGTGCCCGGAGAAAGGGCAAAGCTGGCCGTCGAATCCTACGACGACCGGATTGACCCGGTTGGCGCCTGTGTGGGAATGAAAGGCTCACGGATCCATGGGATCGTTCGCGAACTTAAGAATGAGAACATCGATGTCATCAACTACACGACCAATCCTTCACTTTACATACA
>CAZUYY010000768.1:0-1516 GCA_964624935.1 uncultured Prolixibacteraceae bacterium | reverse complement strand
AAAGTAAAAAAAGAAAGTGTACAACGGATTGCAGAGCACTTAAGCATTTCGGCACTTCTTAACAGACGCCCTTCTACACTTTCTGGCGGAGAATTGCAACGGGTTGCACTTGCGAGAACATTGATCCAGAAACCAAAGATATTATTGCTTGACGAACCTCTGGCTTCACTCGACAGTCGGATTAAATCTGAACTTCGAAGTCTGCTAAGAAAGATTCACCGGCAGGGACAAACCATTCTTCATGTTACTCATGACTATGAAGAAGCCTTGTCGCTTGGGAACAGGATTGCCGTTATACATAATGGCTTAATCATCCAGGAAGGTGCGCCGGATGAGGTATTCAGAACTCCAAGATCGGAGTTTGTAGCCCATTTTACAGGAGCGCGGAACTTTTTCAAGGCCCAGCTAACAGGTGAAAATAATAATACCATCGCACTTGCAGAGAATCTTCTTCCAATAACTTTGCTTTCTCCTAAGTCCGGCCCAGAAGGTTTTATCTTAGTGAGAAGTGAAGATATCCTTCTTTCTGATGGACCAATTGATTCCAGAGCGACCAATAATTTCGAAGGAACTATAACGGAAATCATTCCCGGCATCAGGGGCATCGATGTTGTAATTAATTCAGGAATTACTTTTCATGCACTGATCACCGATGATTCGTTGCACGATCTTGGACTCACAGAAGGCAAAAAGATATGGATCCATTTCAAGGCAACGGCGGTAAGATTCATACCGGGTTAGTCGTATCTTTGCAAAGTGGGTGTTGGGTGTTAGGTTTTGGGTGTTGAGTTTTGAGCAGTGGATAGTATATTCTGAAGAAACAGAGGTAAGAAGATGGATGATGGAGGATTTTGTTATTCTTAATTCATAAATGTGATAACGTTTGAAGAGGCTTACCGGATTGTGATGGATTATGTTAACGTGTTTCCAACAGAACGGGTTAACATGCTGGATTGCCTTGGGCGTATTTTGGCTGAAGATATCCATTCGGATATGGATATGCCTCCTTTTAACAAGTCTGCTGTTGATGGGTTTGCCTGCAAGACTGCTGATCTCGGCCGCGATCTTGAAGTAATTGAAACAATTCCGGCAGGTAAACTACCGGAATTCAGGGTTAGTGAAGGAAAATGTTCACGGGTCATGACCGGTGCCTCGCTTCCAGAAGGATCTGATTGTGTAGTGATGGTTGAAGATACACAAATCCTTGATAATGGAATGATGCGGATGACTGCAAAACCCGACTCACCAAACGTATGTTACCAAGGTGAAGATATTAAGGCTGGCGATGTGGTCCTTTCAAAAGGAACACTTATAAAGCCGCAACACTTTGCTGTCCTTGCTTCAGTTGGCGCAGTTGACCCAAAAGTATCTAAACAACTTCATGTCGGAATTCTTTCAACCGGTGACGAACTGGTAGAACCTGAGCATCTCCCCTCACCTTCCAGAATAAGAAATACCAATGCTTATCAGCTAATCGCCCAGGTTGCCAAAACGGGAGCAATTCCACAATACGGAG
>CAZUYY010000767.1:0-1517 GCA_964624935.1 uncultured Prolixibacteraceae bacterium | reverse complement strand
TTTTCTATCAACTGTAAATTTATAAACAATCTAAACAGAATATTTACCGGAATGAAGACCAGCTAATTTATGTTTTTAGGAGAAGGTGGGTTCATAAAGTTAGGGGTTGAAGTCATTCCCCCTCCCTCTTGGGGGAGGGGGTTAGGGGGTGGGGCTATAGGGCTATAAGGCCAAGGGGAGCAGTATTTTGGATATAAAAGCTCCCTTTTCATTACTTTTGCAAAAAATGAACAGGCATTTGCAATACCGGTATTTCATACGTTTGTCCTTTAACGGGGAATCTTTCCATGGCTGGCAAAGCCAGCACAATGCAATGAGCATCCAGTCAACCCTGAGAGATGCAATGATTGTGATCCTCCGGGAACCTGTTGAAATCACCGGAGCCGGAAGAACAGATGCAGGCGTGCATGCATCTGAATTTTATGCTCACTTTGATCTTTCAAATGAGTTATCTCAGAACGAGCGAAAAGAACTGGTTTACCATCTGAACGGATATCTTCCTGAGGCTATTTCCATCAATGAAGTACTGCCTGTAAAGAAAAATGCACATTCAAGGTTCAGTGCAATTTCACGCACTTATCACTATATTATCACCCGGAAAAAAGATCCCTTCCGGCAGCCATTCTCATGGTATTACCCGGGAAAACTCGATATTGGTCTGATGAATCAGGGAGCAGAAGTCATTAAGAACAATCTGGATTTTTCCTCTTTTGCCAAACTTCCTATGGAAACCAAGACTAATATTTGCCATGTGGAATATGCAGAATGGGAAGAAAAAGGCGATCTTCTGGTATTTACGATCACAGCCGACCGTTTTCTCAGGAATATGGTGAGGGCTATCGTCGGGACACTTATTGAACTTGGCCGGGGAAAGATCAGCCTGGAAGATCTTGACAGGATCATCCTTTCCCGGAACAGGGGCGCTGCAGGATACTCAGTACCGGCTAACGGCTTGTTTCTTTTCGCGGTGAATTACCCCGGAGATATCTTCTTAAAGACTGCTGATGATCCAGAAGATACCGACGACAATCGCAAGGATTCCGCCACCAAGACTGAATCTGAATAAAAAGGTTGATTTCTTTTTTATGGATGATCGGTAGGCGATGGTTCCCAGAAGGACTGCCACAGTGACCATTGCAATGATAGTGCCAATTGCAAATCCCGAGAGATATAAAATTGCAGCCAGCCGTGAAGGTAAGGCAAGCGCCGGCAGAATTACCAGCAGATGGCTGAATCCGGAGCATCCATGGATAATCCCTACCAGCAATGCGGTCCCTGCATTCTGACGGTGATTTTTTATAAGGTCATGAGGATGATTTTCATGATCATCATGGGAATGCCTGTGAATATGAAACAGAAATTTAGAGCTTCTATGGATGTGGAAATGGATATGCCGGTGAGGCTCCTTCTTATTCAATACCTTCCAGATCGCCCATACCCCGATTAAGATCAGCATGATCCCAACAATGATCTCACTGTAGCCGGTAATTTTATCTATATGGATAAATCCTTTTAAC
>CAZUYY010000766.1:0-1520 GCA_964624935.1 uncultured Prolixibacteraceae bacterium | reverse complement strand
TTTATTCCAATTCGTTTGACTGTTCATTTCATTTTGACGATATAATCCGTATTGTCAATAATCCTGACATCCGAAATTTATCGGATGTTAAAGCATGGTGGAACACTTATCCATCGCGTCCTGTTGGTATGTTCACTTTTGCCCTTAATTACCATTTCAACCAACTTGATGTCAGGTACTACCATCTTGTAAACCTGATCATACATCTTATAAATGCATGTCTTATCTGGTGGATTACTTTACTGATCTTTTCTTCTCCAGCTATGAAAGATCAGCCAATTTCAAAGGATAAAAAATATTTAGCCTTTTTGACTGCATTACTTTTTGTCTCACATCCTCTTGCAACTCAATCTGTCACCTATATTGTGCAACGGCTTGCATCGATGGCTGCCATGTTTTTTTTCCTTTCTTCAGCACTATATATGAAGGCCAGGCTTTTAAACAAAGGAAATGTATCGAAAATATTGTTGTTCGCTGGTTCACTGGTTTCTGCTGTTTTGGCTATGCTGACAAAAGAAAATGCCTTCACGCTTCCTTTCACTATTATACTTATTGAATTTTTCTTTTTAACGACAAAGAAGAAGTTTTCCATAAATTTCAGGGATTATCGTATTATCCTGTTAATTGCAGCATTAATGGGATTACTTATTATCATACCATTAAAATTTTCATTCAACATTTTCAAACCGATAACAGGACACACCTATACTATAACACCTGTTAATTATCTTTTGACACAATTTAGCGTTATTGTCAAATATATCCAGCTTTTATTCCTGCCAATCAATCAAAAATTCATATATGATTACAAAGTATCAAATAATTTTTTTGAAATTAGAACCTTGCTAAGTTTCAGTGTACTCGTATCATTAATCATTCTTGCAATACTCTCTTTTAAAAGATACAGGACCATTTCTTTTGGTATTTTCTGGTTTTTTATAACATTATCGGTTGAATCAGGCTTTATTCCGATAGCCGACATCATATTCGAACATCGTACCTATCTTCCATCATTTGGTTTTTTTCTGATCCTTTCTTCGGGTATTTATTTTTTATTCTGGAACAAACAAAAGTACCTTGCAATTTCTATCTTTGGTATTATTATAGGATTAAATTCTTACTTTACCTTTGAAAGAAATGAAGTTTGGAAGGATGAATTTGCCTTTTGGAATGATACAGTTTCAAAAAACCCGAACCTTGCTACTGCGTTAATGAATCGTGGTGTAGCATATGCTAACCTTGGTCAATGGGAAAAAGCCTTAAATGATTACTCCAAAGCAATTGAGAGTGCCCC
This sequence comes from uncultured Prolixibacteraceae bacterium, assembly GCA_964624935.1. GTDB lineage: Bacteria > Bacteroidota > Bacteroidia > Bacteroidales > FEN-979 > FEN-979. Next base: position 226 of record CAZUYY010000766.1, on the reverse strand, counting down.
AACAGATGCAGAGACGTACGACAACCGTGGTGTTGCATATTGTAACCTTAATCAGTGGGAAAAGGCAATAGATGATTTCTCAGAAGCGATAAAAATTGACTCAAATTTTTTGAGGGCATATTACAACCGTGGTATTGGTTACGGTAAAATCGGGCAGATGGACAAATCAATTGCCGATTATTCCAGATTAATAAAGATTTATCCGAAATCTGACAAAGCTTATGCA
>CAZUYY010000765.1:0-1521 GCA_964624935.1 uncultured Prolixibacteraceae bacterium | reverse complement strand
CGCAATGTTTTTCCCTTTCAATCTTTGCTGTTCAGTTCCTGAGTATTTAGCCTTTTTCAGGTCAAGTGCCAGGTCGAGTAAAAATTGTATTTCCCTGGGGGTGAAGTCCAGTTCCTTTAAAAAATTTCTGTTTCTGAGATTGAATGCCATATAAATCGTGTATTATTAAAAGTTGAACTAAATGATTTGGTAAGCGGCAAAATTATCAATAAAAAACTCATGACAATTATGAATTCTCAATTTGGCAGGGTTTGAGTTCAAAATCAGGAAGTACTGAAAAGATGTGTTCGAAAAGGGTTGATTGGAAATTCTCAAACATTTCAAAATCAGGAAGGATACAGTATGCAAATAACTCCAGAGGAAGTCCTTCTGAAGTTGATTGTAATTGTCTTACGAGTATCATCATGTTCTGGTTAACAGCAGGATGGTTACGTAAGAGTTTCATAAGGTAGGAGCGTAAATAACCGAGGTTGGTCTGATTCATTTCATTTTTCTTGCCGATGACTTCAGGAGTTCCATACTTCGTTAGTTTATCCAATAAAGTATGATCGCAGGTCTTAATACTCTTAATATCAATCTGAATAGATCTTTTCATCCTCCTTCCTCCCACTGACATCTGGTCCCGCCAATTCTGAAACGATTCTGTGATCAGGGAATAGGTGGGAATTGTACTTACTGAATTATCTCCATTCCTTACTTTGACGATGACAAGTGAAATATCAATAACTGTTCCATCAACATTATGTGAAGGCATGCTTATCCAGTCTCCTATTTGCAGCATATTATTGGTGGAAAGCTGCACCCCGGCTACAAAACCAAGGATCGGGTCTTTAAAGATCAAGAGAAGCACAGCGGAAAGTGCGCCTAATCCCGCTAAAAACGTCAATGGAGATTGGCCTATCAGCATGGAACTGATGATGATGGCGCCAATAAGGAAGACGATAATTTTCAGGATTTGTACATATCCCTTGATCGGTTTTGTATTGGCAACCTCAAGGTCGCCATAGATATGATATACAGAATTCAAAAATGAATTTGCAACCAGGATCATGATGACAGCGGTATAGATCTCAAGAACAACTTTTATAAAATGGATTGCCTTTGGATAATCGGAAATGATGGAAGTAACGAAAAGATTTATGATCAGTGCCGGAACGATCATGCATAAGCGTGTAAATACTTTATTCGTATACAAGTAATCATCCCATTTGCTTTTTGATCTAGTAATCACCTTTTTTAGGAAACGGTTGATTACGAATTTAAGGATGTAATATACGATGATCGATGCGATGAAGACAATGAACAAACCGAAAAAGTCGACGATATAATTGGAGATCTTTTCCGGGAAACCCCAATTGACCAGAAGATCCCTGAACTGTTCAGTAAATGTGTAGTGGTGAAATTCTTTCATCTTGATGTTTAAGGAACGATGATGTTCAGTGACAAAGGATTTACTTTCATCTCCAGCACTTTTCCGGTCTTTAAAGGATCACCATCGAGGTGAATCGTCTTTCCTTTCTT
>CAZUYY010000764.1:0-1521 GCA_964624935.1 uncultured Prolixibacteraceae bacterium | reverse complement strand
TTATTAGAACACAATAATTTTACCATATTTGCCATCGATGGTTTCCCTGCGTGTGGCACTCCTTCTGAAGCCCTTAATTTCCATGGGCTTGATGGCGAATCAATAGCAAGAAAAGTTTTAAACTTGAATTCCAATGAATAAAGTTGCATTTAATTCTGATTTCCCTGTCATCGATAAATCAAACGACCTTTATGAAAGATCAAAAGGCCTTATCCCATGTTTTTCCCAGACCCTTGCAAAAGGCCCGACACAATATGTGAATGGCATTGCGCCCAAATATCTTGTAAAAGGTCAGGGTTGTCATGTTTGGGATGTAGATGGAAATGAATACCTTGATTATAACATGGGAATTGGACCTTTGTCTCTGGGCTACGCCTATCCTGTGGTTGATGATGCTATCCGGCAACAGTTAACTAACGGCATTACTTTTTCCCTTATGCATCCATTAGAGGTGGAGGTTGCTGAACTTTTAAGAGAAATCATTCCCAATGCAGAGTCCGTTCGTTACAGTAAAACCGGAGCTGATGTGACCAGCGCTGCGATCAGAATTTCCAGAGCTTTTACAGGAAAAAATAAGGTACTTTGCTGCGGTTATCATGGCTGGCATGACTGGTATGTCAGTACCATTGCCAGAAATGCCGGAATCCCTGAGTGTATCAAAGATCTCACCTATACATTCCAGTATAATGATATCGAATCATTAAAGCGGTCAATAGATGATGATGTTGCGGCAGTTATCCTGGAACCCGTTGTCTTTGAACCACCTAAAGATAATTTTTTACATGAAGTGGCTGAACTCTGCCAGAAAAACGGAATCGTTCTGATATTCGATGAAATGTGGACAGGTTTCCGGATGTCACTTGGCGGAGCCCAGGAATACTTTGGTATTAAAGCTGATCTCGCAACTTTTTCAAAGGCAATTGCCAATGGAATGCCTGTTTCTGTTCTGACCGGAAAAAAAGAGATTATGCAGGTGCTGGAAGATGAGGTTTTTTTCTTCTCGACGTTCGGAGGCGAAGTGCTTTCACTGGCTGCAATAAAAGCAACAATTGAGGAGATGAGGAATAAAAATGTCATTTCAGCCATTTCCAATATCGGTGAAATATTGAAAGAAGGATATAACGGGATTGCCAGGGAACTTGGTCTTGATTATACAAGAACAACCGGTTATAATTTCAGGACCATGGTGACCTTCGATGAAAAGGCCGGAGATCCTTTGCATCTTAAATCCTTTGTTCAGCAGGAATTAATTAAGCGTGGAATACTTTGGTCGGGGATGCATAATATATCTTTCTCTCATACTATTCAGGATATTGAATATACCTTGTCAGTTTACAGGGAAGTGTTATTCCTGTTAAAAGAGGCTGTTAGGAATGGAGATGTGTTACAACAGATTAAAGGAATTCCTGTTCAGCCTACTTTCAGGAAAACATCGGGATTCAATACAAAACCAAGAAATCTCAAATGATAAAGAAAGATATATTTTCATTAAAAGGTAAGATAGCAGTGGTCACTGGTGCA
>CAZUYY010000763.1:0-1522 GCA_964624935.1 uncultured Prolixibacteraceae bacterium | reverse complement strand
GGTGTTACGGAACGGAATTGATCTTCGTTTTAACAGCAAGGGGAAAAAGAAGGCGGAGGCCACGGTGCATTATCCGATCGGGGGCAAGACAGATATGGGAGGAAGAATGAATCCGGGAGACAATCGCGGCAGAAAAACAATGCACCTGATGTTCCTGCTACAGATGCAGGATATGGAATTAATCGGATTTAAAAACGGGATCAATGGATTCCAGAACATTAAATCGGGCAAGAATGGGATTCTTGCCGCTGTTAACTGGGATTCTACCAACGTTTTGGTTTATGAAGCGAGGATCCCTTTCAGCGCTTTTGCAACTGATATGAAGGATGCAAATCCTCTGACTGTCGGGATCATTATAAAAGGCGCTCCCAAACCACGCCAGGAAGATGGAGATGCAGGAATGCAGCAACAGGGGCAGGGTGGAATGCAAGGCAGGCCGGGACAGGGTCAACAAGGGGGCATGGGGAGAGAAGGCTCAATGCAGAATTACGAGAATATGAAGATTTACGAAGATGATGAAATCTGGCAATCAATAGTAGTGGCGAAAAAAGAAAAGAACTAATTAATAATTGATAATTCATAAGTAATATGACATTAATATTGAATAAAACTGATGTGGCATCGGTGCTGCAAATGAAAGATTGCATGGTTGCAGTTGAAGAGGCCTTTGCTGAACTTTCCAATGGCTCAGCCGTTTTGCCGCTAAGAATTGGCATTACTCCGCCGGAAGGTCTTTCCCTTTATATGCCGGCTTACCTGAAGAAGATGGAAGCGCTGGCCTGCAAAGTTGTGACCGTTTATAAAAATAATCCGGTAAAACATAGCATGCCGACTACCATCGGCAAAGTACTGTTACAGGATCCTGACACAGGGGATGTGATATGCATCATGAACGGTGGCTATCTGACTGCTGTCAGGACCGGTGCAGCCAGCGGAGTGGCTACTAAATTTCTTGCCAGGAATGATAAAAAACAAGTTGTGGGTATTTTTGGCGCCGGTGTTCAGGCAAAAATGCAGTTATGGGCAGTATGCGAAGCACGGGATATTGCAAAGGCTTTTGTTTATGACATTTCGGATGCAGCAACAGACGTATTTGTTGCAGAAATGGGGCAAAAGCTGAACCTTGAGATCATCAGGGCAAAGACTGCAGAAGAACTGCTTCAGGCAGATATAATTTGTACCGCTACTTCCTCGCCGTCTCCTTTATTTGATGGGAATAAGGTTCGTGAAGGCACTCATATAAACGGTATCGGAAGCCATACGCCGACTTTACGGGAATTGGATTCAGCCATCGTTAAACGCTCTAAATTCATTGGAGACTCACGTGAAGCCTGCTTTAAGGAGGCAGGTGATATCATGATCCCGGTGAATGCAGGTGAAATACCTGAGAGTCATTTTTATGCCGAACTTGGTGAAATCATAAACGGGAAGAAACAGGGAAGAGTGAATGAAAATGAGATCACCTTGTTCAAATCCAATGGACTTGCCATCCAGGATGTAGCTACAGCTAAACTGGTCTATG
>CAZUYY010000762.1:0-1527 GCA_964624935.1 uncultured Prolixibacteraceae bacterium | reverse complement strand
ATCTCAAAAGCAGAGGGAACCCCAAGTAAGAATTTCTGTCCGTTAATCTCAACAAAGATCCTCTGCCCGGTTTCTGTTGCGAGATTAAACTGGCAGGAACAAACTGAAAGCAGAATGTTAAAATTCGTATTACCCTGGGTCAGATGTGAATTGAAAACACCAAAGGCAAAAGCTGTTGTCGACACAATAATTTCATCGGGAAAATATCCTGTTTTGGCCTGCATGATATGTCCATGCGGACGGTCAACAAGTATCTCTTTAGACCGCAAAACAACATGGTTATTTTGTTTGCAGAAAAATGATAATAATTGATCATTCTCTTTTTCAGGATGACGTCTCTCTCTTCCAAAAAACCTGTTAAGCTCTTCATCCGTCAGATCTTCAACCGGTAAAAAACCACATGTATTAAATAAATTTTTAACCGGAGTTATTAATTTGTGTGAATTCCCGGATGGAACTTTTTCACCAAATTCCAGCATAAGGTCTGTTAACCGGTTCAAATCATCATCTGAGGTTGCCTTGGGGTGATCCTGCAAATAGGTTGTAACAAAAACACTTTCATGATGATTACCTGCGGACAGATTAAATGGGTTTTCCTGTAAGGCAAGAACTGACGATTCTCCGGAATATTCACCACTCAGCCTGTCTGCAAGCAGACCTTCCGGGATCCTGGTTTCCCTGAAAGTCTTCCCATAAAATTGCATACCATCAACACTTGCTGCAATCGCTGCATTTTTACATGCCAGCATTAACCATGGATTGCCCGCAGATTCTTTCATGTTCTGACGGCAACAAATGACAGAACCATAATTTTTATCTTCAAGAATTCGCCGTTCAAGATATTGGCTTACATAATATTCGTTTATTAATCCGTCGGTCACAGTCTTTAACCCGGCATCCTGCACATAAAATAAATCAAGCTCGACCGGATCATCAGATACATTGGTTATTTCAACATGCCACTGCCAGCTTAGACTTATTTTTGAAAGTTGCAATACACATGTATAATCAAGTCCTGCCCTACTTCCTTGAGCAATAAATGAGTCTTCCTCAATTTTAAAGCGACTATTACTTTCCGGACCCAAAAGAGCTATGAATTCAAAGTGTTTGGTTCTTTTCCTCAAATAGAGATTAGATCCTGATCTTGAAAAAGGTGTTCCCGCTTTGAGGTTTATTCGGATCGGATCAGCTTCAATACTCCTGATTGCGCCATTTTCAAGAAAATCAAAACATAGGCCTAGAGAATTTTTTATGTTCATTTAATTTTAATATTTAGGACCATCTCCTTTTTGTGTACATGACTGTACACTATAGAAATTCGTTTGTCACCATGAAGTAAATTAACATCTTCACCACAAATTGTTGCGGATTTGATTTTATCAATATTCTTCCCTTCAAAGACAATCTCCCCGGCCAGATCACGATCTCCGTAAAGTATAATCTCAATCTGATCCTTAATCTTTTCCACACTTCGAATATCTGAGGTGCTATGCAGAATTTTTAATTCGTCAGATATTGCCAGGCCCA
>CAZUYY010000761.1:0-1527 GCA_964624935.1 uncultured Prolixibacteraceae bacterium | reverse complement strand
ATTCGTAATTCGTAATTACTCCTTAACGAACTTCTTCACTACCTGGTTCTTCCCGGTTTTAATGATCACCGTATAAACCCCGCTTGCCACCGGCCCCAGATCAATCACCTTCTGCAATGACCCATTTACTTCTACATGCGTTTCTTCATATATTTTGAGTCCAAGTGTATTGTAAATACTGATGGAAAAAGTTTCCTCAGAGGCAGAAGTAATTGAAATATTAAACATCCCTTCATTCGGCACAGGAAATAAATTGATAAGAGGCGATGAATGCCGGTCAATACCGGTCGTAAGGATCAATACACGATTAGAGGTATCGGAAGAACAATCTTTAAGTTTAACAATATCCCGGTAGTATCCATCCTGTGTAGCAACATAGGCCTGACCGGTGGCGCTTGGAATGATCGTTCCCTCGAAGTACCATTGGTTACCGTTAACAGCGCTGCTAAACAGTGTGTCTCCATGATTGGTAACAACAGGAGTCGGTGGAGTAGGGTTCACCGTGACAAAGAAGTTCGGAGAAACCGGGCCATCCCCGCAAATGTTGTTGCCATAAACATTGATATCACCGTTGGTTGCATTAGCACCGAAGTCCACCGTTATTGAGTTCGTCCATGCTCCGGACGTAATAGTGTCATTGGGTGGTAATGTCCATAGATACACGATTGTATTCGGTATCGGTGCAACAGAATAAGCTATGCCATTGGTACCGGCACAAACAGTATTAGTTCCGGTAATCATTCCCGCCGGCCCGGGCAACGGATTGACAGTAACATTCATCACTGTGGGTGAAACAGGATTACAGCCTGCTGTCGAGGTATAAGTAACACTTACCGTTTGCAGACCGGCAACGATCCATGAAACCTGTATCTGATTAGTGCTGGAACCATAGTTAATAATTCCACCAGACGAAACTGTCCACACATAATTTGACATGCCGGCTTCAGTAGTATAGTTGTAATAACCCGAATTGACACACATGCTGGTTTGACCAGTAATGGTTGGAACTGGCAGGGGATTGACTGTTACAGGAATCCTTGTTCGTGACAGACTTGGCCCACAAGTACTATCCTGAACATAATACGCAGTATCGCCCGTCAATATTGGCGTTGTAAACGTACTTCCTCCGCCAAGCCATATTCCTCCTGTTGCTGCACTATACCACCCCAGCGTTCCGGTATCGCTTGCACTGAGCGTCGTTGAATGTCCGGTGCATATATTTTGATTCGCCGGAGGTGTTGTATTGGTTGGCGGAGGTGGTAAAATGCATGTGGGAGTATATTCCCAAAAGTCGTTATAAGGAATTAAATTACCTCCGAGACCAATATATCCTTTAATTCCGATACTAAAACCAACAGCCAGATGTCGTGGAGCCCCTCCAACATTAGCTTCCTGGTTCCATACATCAGCTGTAGGATCATATTCCCAAAAGTCATTTACTGAGGTTCCGTTAGAAATAACTCCTGTCCCAATATATCCATAAGTACCTATGTAAAAACCAACAGCAAGTTCTCTACCTGGGCCCCC
>CAZUYY010000760.1:0-1528 GCA_964624935.1 uncultured Prolixibacteraceae bacterium | reverse complement strand
TTCATCCATGTAGGTATTTAATGTATATTTACGCACGCCTCGTGGCGTACCGAAGGCGCGAAGACGCGAAAAAACGCTAAGATGAATATCGTTGAAATTGAATTCTTTGTGTTGTTTGGAGAGGTACAATTTTTCATTCTCTAATCTCCATTCTCTATCCTCTATCCTCTATCCTCTATCCTCAATTCTCCGGCCTCTGTCCTCATTTATAGATTTTGCTCCATTCGTATTTTTTGCGGGTTTTCCAGTCGCCTTTGTGATAGACATAGCTGATAATAAGGGGTAGAACTGAGGTGGCTTCGGCGTAGACCATTTTTTCGAATTGGGTTTCGACTTTTCCCCAGGAGGAGGCTTCTTTGAGGGTGGAGCTGGAACATGCGCCATCGCGGGCGTCGGCGACGGTGATCTGGACTGCATATTTATGCATCGGGACTTCTTTTCCAAGTACTTCGGCACAGATCACGGTGTCCTGGATAAAATTCTTGGGTACTCCCCCACCGATCATAAAGAGTCCTGAAGATTTTGCCTGCATCTTTATCAGGGTGAGTTCAAGGAAATCCTTTACGGAATCAATGGAAACATGTTTATCCGGATGGGTCCACTGATGCTTGACGAGGCCAAAGCCAGCGCTACTGTCGCTGAAGGCAGGACAGAATATGGGAACATTGTGCTCATAACAGGTTTGTACGAGTGAATCTTTCTTTTTGGAATTCTTTTTCAGGTACTTTCCCATCTCCCAGATAAATTCACGGGAGGAATAGGGTTTTGGCTGGAGGGAATCGGCTATCTTAGCGACTGTCATGTCGCAGTTTTGCAATTCTTCCTCATCGATATATGTGTCGTAGATCAGGTCGATATATAGGGCCCGTAGTTGTTTATCATCAACATTATATGTGCCCTGGTAATGCTTGTAGCCCAGCGCTTCAAAGAAATCCATATCCACGATCGAAGCGCCTGTTGCAATAATGGCATCTACCATGTTGCTTTTGACCATATCGACATAGATCTGCATACAACCTGCTGCACTTGTGCTTCCTGCAATGGTCAGGAAGATCGTGCATCCTTTGTCTTTGATCATCCGGTTAAGAATATCTGCCGCGGCAGCCGTATCGCGTGAAGTAAACGACATTTCCCGCATGGCATCAATAATGGGGACCGCATTGATTTTTTTAACATCAAAATGCTTCACCGGTTTATTGAGGAAATCTTTTTTCTTCATGATATGATTATTAATCTGTGATGATTTGCAAAATTAGGTAAATAACTTAGTATCCTAAAATTTTAAGCATCGACTTGTAGCTTTGTTCCTTGGAGAAGAGTTTGAAGGTGACTTCGTCATTTTCATCAATATCGATCAGGACGTGTTTCGGGGCGGGGATCAGGCAATGTTGGATACCACCGTAACCGCCGATCGCTTCCTGGTAGGCGCCGGTGTGGAATAGTCCGATGTACTGGGGTTCTTTTTCATTGAATTTCGGCATGTAGATGGCGTTTGTATGTCCTTCGGCGTTGTAATAATCTTCACTGT
>CAZUYY010000759.1:0-1534 GCA_964624935.1 uncultured Prolixibacteraceae bacterium | reverse complement strand
GGTGTTATTATTTACGAGATCCTCCGCCAGCGAAAATAATCCTGACCGGCTATGAAACAGGTACTGAAATTTACTCCTGAACTTATTCTTTGTTGCTATATCCTGCTCTTTCTTTTTTTCAAACATCCCGGCGAAACCTGGGACCGTTCAATCAACAGCGATGGAAAGGGATATTATGCCTATCTCCCGGCCTTTTTTATCTACCAAGATCTGACCTATAAATTTGTTGAGTATTATGAGGGTAAATATTATCCGCCTGATCGCTCTGTATTCAAGGAATTCCGAATACAGTCAGAAGGAAAGACCATCAATAAATGTTTCCCGGGACTGGCACTTTTATGGCTTCCATTTTTCCTGATTGCTCATCTGCTTAGTTATTTCCTGGGCTTTCCGATGGATGGTTATTCCCTTCTCTATCAATATGCCATTTCAATCGCGGCTCTTTTTTATTTATGGCTTGGTTGCAGGTTCCTGATGAGACTTTTAACCAAATCAGGAGCTACAGTTAAAACTGCTGCATTGATCACCTTCATCATCGCTCTGGGTACTAACATAATGTATTTTGCACTGGTTGAAGACTCTATGAGCCATGTTTACTCATTTTCGCTGATTTCAATGTTCCTTTATTATATCTACAGATATTTTCAGGGCGAAAAAGGAAAGTACATTGTTATATCTGCCTTTCTCTTTGGATTGATTGTGCTGGTAAGACCAACCAACGGGCTGATCCTCCTCCTTCTTCCGTTGATGGCATGGATTGCTAATCCCGATATCCTACGTCATCCATCATCCATCCTCCATCCTCTATCCTCTATCTTCCATCTTCCACCTCCCATCCTCAAGTACTTGGTATCCAGCATCCTGATCCTCCTTATCCTTTTCTCTCTGCCTTTCATCCTCTGGCACCATACAACCGGCCATTGGTTTGTCTATCAATACGGTGAGGAACGATTTCATTTTCTACATCCTCATTTTTTTGGCATCCTTTTTAGTTACAATCGTGGCTGGCTTGTCTATACACCTGTTGCCCTTGTTTCTGTTTTCGGATTCTTTCACCTATGGAAAGAAAATAAATATGTTTTTTTCTGGACATCTTTCTTCTTCCTCTTTTTCATTTATATATCTTCCTGCTGGTGGATGTGGTATTATGCTTCAAAATGCGGACAAAGGATATTTACCGATCTCTATGCGTTTGTTGGAATTCTACTATTCCTGCTTTATCAATCTCTTCAGAAAAGAAAGTTAATACGCTATCTTTTGACTACTATCCTGCTTCTATTCACCGGTTTAAATATCTTCCAATGCTACCAGCATTCTTTATTCATCTTTCCTGCGGCAACTATTACACGTGAGATATACCGGGATTCTTTTTTACGGATCCACCCTGTTGCAAAGGTCTACCTTCCGGAGGAAGCCATTATTGGCACCAAAAGTTTCTTCACTGATATGGAAAAGCCGGATGGATGGGAAAACCCGTGGACGATCAGAAGCCCCTTTGGATACTCGGGAAAACATTGCTCCCTTATCACACATA
>CAZUYY010000758.1:0-1537 GCA_964624935.1 uncultured Prolixibacteraceae bacterium | reverse complement strand
GAATTGTATTGGGTGTTACCGGTACGATAAGTGAAGGTCATTATGGTGCGATCGGTTCCACAATATTAGAAATTCTTATTGCAATGGTCGTGGTTATTTTGCTCGATAACATAGTATATGGACCACTTATACAGGGAAAGAGCCTGAAAGTTCATCCGGTTGAAATATTCCTTGTTATCATTGCCGCCGGCAGCATCGGTGGCATCCCGGCAATGATTGTTGCCGTCCCCTCCTATGCTTTTTTACGGATTGTCGGAGAGGAATTTTTCAGCCAATTCAGGATCTTTAAAGAAGAGAGCGAAATGGCGAAATAGCGATATAGCGAAGAAAATGGCAAAATCGTAAGATGGCAAAATGGCAAAAAAAATATCGAAATAGCGAAACATAAATAATAAAAAATTAGTACTTACAAACTTTATTAATTTTATGACTCGATTCGTAAATCTAAAATCGTAAATTCAATCGTAAATCTAAAATCGTAAATCGTAAATTAATTTTATGTCCAAATCAAGTTCAAAGGTCTTGTTGGCCGGCATCACCGGGCTGGCCGCAGGCGTAGCGATCGGGTTGCTGTTTGCACCCGCCAAGGGGTCGAAAACCAGGAAAAGATTGAAGAAACGTCTCATGAGCCTGGCTGATTTTATCGAAGATGATGTAAATGATAAGCTGGGTGCGCTAAAGTCTGCATTTGCAGGACAGGAAGAGGAGGAAGAAGATGATGATACGCAAACCGAATGATGAAAATTCTGTGACGCGTAACGCGTGTCATATTGCAACGAAATGACGAATATGTTCTAATATTTGTAATAAAACAAATCATGGAATCACAAAAGTTAAGTGATAATTTCAACGAAATCTCTGATAATGCCAGGGAGTATATACGATTGAAGATTGACTTTCTCAAGCTGACATTGACAGAAAAGCTATCATTGATCATTTCAGCATTACTCATTTCTGTTATTTTCTTTCTTGTATTCCTTTTTATCAGTTTGTTTGTCAGTCTGGCATTTATCTTCTGGTTTCGGGATCATGCAGGGCCTTTATATGCAGGAGCGCTGATTGTCGCCGGGTTTTATCTCCTGGTCGGCGCCGTTGTCTTTCTTATGCGGAACAAACTCTTTATTAATCCACTGGTATCACAAATCTCAAAAATATTACTGGAGGAAGAGGATGAAGAAAATTAATATTCCGCGGAGTACGATCCGCAAGATAAATTCAATGAATGAGCTGAAGTTGGAAAAGGCACGGCTGAAACTGGAACTCTTGAAGACAGAGGACAAGATCGAAGCTAATTTCCGGCATATTCGTTCTGCATTTTCGTTTAGGAATATTTTTTCGACGGCGACGACTGATCTTATAAATCCATCTTCGATCCTGATGAAAGTCTTTACCCTTGGGAAGAATTGGCTCGGAAGGCGGAAGAAAAAGAAGAAGTCTTCAGAACCCCACCCCCAGCCCCTCCCCTGATACCCAAAACCCATTCAATCGAAAATCTAAACTCGTTAATCGTAAGTCTATTTGGTTCCCCGGTTTTTTA
>CAZUYY010000757.1:0-1545 GCA_964624935.1 uncultured Prolixibacteraceae bacterium | reverse complement strand
TCTTGCTTTGGTAATTGTGCTCTGGTGATTCCCGGATGAAATAATATGAATAGCATACTGACAACACTGAATTTTTTAATTTCTTTAATTATGTTGAGCCACATTTGGAATAATAGTTAATTTAAACAAACAAAGTCAAAATCTCACCAAGGCACCATAAACAATCTGAGCGTTTTGTGACTTGGCCGGCAGGGTCGCACAGTTGAAAAATATAATAAAAACGAAACCGAAAAGAAACCTCTGTTTTTGACCCGTTCTATGGATTTTATGGGTTTCAACCTGAGAATGCATTTATCCTTCTTGCAATTTATCAGATAAATAACGCAAAATAGCCTGTTTTATTGAAAGTGCAAAGTTAAAATTCCTGTATTTTTCGCCAGAAGTTGAACGTATTAAATAATCACTTTAGTAATCCTGCTCTTTTATAAATTAAAAGGCCTACTGGTCGTTAGATCAGATCATTTACCATCACTCTGTTGACTTTATATTGAACTCCCGTACATAAATTTTCATGTTATTTCGTTTCATACATAAATAAAATAAGGGAATCTGCGTTATTTATCTGCTAAAATGCAAGAGCTATCAATGCATTTTCAAATCATGACTCATTCCGTTCCTGAATCTGGAAGAAAACTTAGAGGGGTTTTCGATTCCTTTGTTGTTCTATTTTGCATTTGCATGGCTTTCCCAGTCAATGCACAAATGGAAATGGAAGCAGGGCTATTTGCAGGAGATTCTTATTACATTGGCGACCTGAATCCCAATGTCCAATTCAAAAACGCTCAGATTGCTTATGGTGCCTTTGCAAGATATAATATTGATGACCGGTGGGCAGTGAAGTTAGGGGTGACTGATGGGAAGGTCGAAGGCAATTCTGAAACTACTAATTTCCTTCCCGGGAGGGACCTCCAATTTGAATCCCCGATCACCGATGTTTCCGTGATGGCAGAATTCAATTTCTTCTCGTATTTTACTGGTAGCCGATATAATTGGATAACCCCTTATATTTATGGCGGAGTAGGGTATTTCCATTTTGATCCTATGTCCGGTGGTCATAGACTTCAACCTTTGGGCACGGAAGGCCAGAATGTGGGTTATGCTGGACGAAAACCCTATTCATTGAATCAGGTGAGTTTCCCTTTTGGATTAGGAGTAAAAGTGAGTTTGAACAAAAGAATCGGCATTACTGCTTTTTGGGAGATGCATAAAACCTTTACGGGATATATTGACGATGTCAGCAAGACCTATTACCTTAATGGTCCCGGGATCAATCCAAATGATCCTGGCGGGATGTTATCGGATCCTACCAGAAGTCACACTCCAGGTATGCAACGTGGGGACAATAACGATGACTGGTACTCTTTTTCAGGATTGACCGTAAGCTATAAATTTACGTTGAGAGGTAGCCGCAGGTGCAAGGAAAATAAACGTTTCTAAACGGAAGTCCATATTAATTGACATACTAATAGATGAATATATTACTTATTGAGGATGAACCTAAAGTAGCAGGTTTTATCAAAAAGGGACTTGAAGAGCAAGGCTATA
>CAZUYY010000756.1:0-1549 GCA_964624935.1 uncultured Prolixibacteraceae bacterium | reverse complement strand
TCACAAGACACAATGATCGCTTCACCTCATGCATACCAGACTTTTAACAGAGGAGGTCAAAATGCCTTGCTGGCAAAATTAACCGGTACCGGTCAAAGAATTTGGGGTACCTATTACGGTGGGACAGACTCGGAAAGTGGAATTGCCTGTGCCGTGGACCATAGTGATAATATATACCTGTGCGGCAATGCAACGTCAGTCAATAATACCAGCAATACCGGATTCTGTACCCGGGATCCATATAAAAATATCATTGCTTCACCCGATGGCTTGTACACAGAGCTTTACTATATGAACGATGGTTATCTTGTCAAATTCGCCGACTGTTATTCTCCCGACACGGCGCTCCAGATTAATGGTCCATCCTCTTTATGCCAGAATACTACCGGGATCGTTTACTCCATTGATTCAATTCCAACGGCAGCCTATTATACTTGGTGTGTAAACGGAGATCTGACTATAACTGCGGGTCAGCATACTACATCAATTACTGTTGATGTGGGATCTATACTGGGAGTCGATACTATTTCAGTTTATGGAATTAATGCTTGTGATACCGGGTTCCCGAAAGTGATCACACGAAGGGTATTCCCAAGGCCAATACCCTTCATTGCAGGATCCGATACCACCTGCGCAGGTATTATTAATCTGTTTACTACTGAAGGCGGTAAAACAAACTACCAGTGGACGATATCAACCGGAGGTACAATTACTTCAGGTGGGACAGCAACAGATAGTGCATGTTCTGTATCATGGAATACCGGCGGAACAATGTGGATAAAAGTCAGCTATACCGATACAACTGGATGTATTTCACAAAATCCGACACAATTTAATGTTTGGGTCAATCCCGGGCCGCTGACTTCAGTAAGTATTACATCTTCCTTAAATCTTCTTTGTGCGGGAATATCAGTAAATTATACAGCAACGCCGGTCAATGGAGGATCAACACCTGTATACCAATGGAATGTCAACGGGATAAATGTTGGCACGAACAGTTCAACCTGGTCATATACTCCTGCGAATGGAGATACTGTGGCCTGCCGGTTAACCTCATCTTTGACCGGATGTCTGTCGGGGAACCCGGCAACATCGAATTCTATAATAATGATCGTCAATCAGAACTCACCTGTCAGCCTTACCATCACACCATCAGGTGACCCGGTTTGTGCAGGAAATACCGTAACATTTACGGCAACTCCCACCAATGGCGGTTTATCGCCTTCTTATCAATGGAAAGTTAATGCCAGTAATGCCGGAACCAACAGCCCAACTTATTCTTATATCCCGAATAATGGGGATATTGTTACCTGTGTCCTTACCTCAAATGCTATTTGTCCGACAGGAAACCCTGCTACAAGTAACGCAATAACGATGACAGTCAATCCAAACCTTCCTGTCAGCATCATGATATCTGCTTCGGCTAATCCATTCTGCCAGGGAAGTTCAGTAACATTTACAGCAACACCTGTTAATGGAGGAGGATCGCCAGGCTATCAATGGCAGATAAATGGAGTAAACGTTGGAATCAACACCCCAAACTACACAT
>CAZUYY010000755.1:0-1556 GCA_964624935.1 uncultured Prolixibacteraceae bacterium | reverse complement strand
CTAATATGTCAGGGAAATCAGCTTTATTAAGGCAAACAGCCCTGATCGTTCTGATGGCCCAGATGGGCAGTTATGTACCTGCAGAATCTGCTGAATTGGGGATAGTGGACAAGGTATTTACCAGAGTGGGGGCATCCGACAACATCACTTCGGGTGAATCGACTTTCATGGTTGAAATGAATGAAACAGCCAGTATTCTGAACAACATCTCCAGTCGCAGCCTCATCCTCCTCGATGAAATCGGACGGGGTACAAGCACGTACGATGGGATTTCCATTGCATGGTCCATTGCCCAGTATCTTCATGAACATCTCCTGTTCAGACCTAAGGTTCTTTTTGCCACGCATTACCATGAGTTAAACGAGATGACCGAAATTTTCCCTCGAATCCGGAATTATCATGTAGCTGTGAAAGAAATCCAGAACCAGGTCATTTTTATCCGGAAACTCTTGCCAGGCGGAAGTGAACACAGTTTTGGGATCCATGTCGCAAAAATGGCCGGTATGCCTGGCACTGTGATAGAAAATGCCAACACCCTCCTTCACCAACTCGAAGCCTCCCATAATGCCCAGGAACTAGGAAAACAAAATCCATCCTCTATCCTCCATTCTCCATCCTCAAATATCAAGCATCCAGCATCCGGGTACCAGCTCAGCTTTATCCAGCTTGACGATCCTGTTCTCCTTCAAATAAAGGATGATATCCTTAACACAGACATCAATACTCTCACTCCGGTAGAAGCTCTGATGAAACTCAATGAGATCAAAAAATTACTTGGCAAATAAAAAAACTTGTGGTTTTTAAAATTTTAATAAATTTGCACTCCCAAAGCGAACGCGAAAGTAGCTCAGCTGGTAGAGCACGACCTTGCCAAGGTCGGGGTCGCGGGTCCGAATCCCGTCTTTCGCTCTAAAAAATGAAACCCTCTGAAGAGGGTTTTTTTCTCAAAACAAACACACTCCAGCTCTCTTCACACACAGGACTGCAAAACGCAGGAAAATCATAGTCACCGTCGCCCGGATGGTGGAATTGGTAGACACGCAGGACTTAAAATCCTGTGCTCATTGCGAGCGTGCGGGTTCAACTCCCGCTCCGGGTACTGTGCCGAAATGCTGGATAAATAAGCGTTTCGGCATTTTCTTTTTTCTCCAAGGGATGATTGAAGAACGCAGGATGACGAGAAAATTTCGACAAAGTGCGGAAAAAAAGTGCGGAAAATTTCAGTTCTTTTCATTTTATACCTCCAAATCTTTTTCTGTTGTTTGTCTGCCCGGATTCGATCTGATCTCTTGCAACTGGTAATCTCGTTCCTCTTCCTTTGTGAACACACTGAAACATTGGGCTGCTTTCGCCAATTCCTTTTTATCCAGATAACTTCTTTCGATAGTCTGATCGTTCGAATGTCCTGTGATCACCTTGCTGTCTCCACCGTGCATAAAGATTTCCAGATCTGACATCACTCTTCCCCGGCTGATTTTTATATCGGGTGCCAGAATGAAAGCATCCATACCTTTATATATATAGTACCCGAGTTCATCCAGTAATTTTTTTAATTG
>CAZUYY010000754.1:0-1557 GCA_964624935.1 uncultured Prolixibacteraceae bacterium | reverse complement strand
CAACAATGCAGGGCAGGTCATTTCATGGGCCTCAGCCGGTAAAATGGGATTCAGGGGATCAAAGAAAAATACTCCCTATGCCGCACAGATGGCTGCCCAGGATGCTGCAAAAGTTGCATACGACCAGGGCCTTCGAAAGGTAAAAGTATATATTAAAGGCCCGGGTGCAGGCAGGGAATCAGCCATCCGTACAATTCATACCGCCGGTATCGAAGTGATGGAGATCACGGACATCACCCCGTTACCGCACAACGGTTGCAGACCACCTAAAAGAAGAAGGGTATAATTCGAAAGTAATCATTAAAATACATAAACAAAGAGTATGGCAAGGTACATAGGTCCTAAGTCAAGAATCGCAAGAAAATTCAGAGATCCCATTTTCGGACCCGATAAACATTACGATAAGAAGAGTTATCCCCCCGGAATGCACGGCCAGACCAAGAGAAGGGCAAAGCAATCGGAATACGGCAGTCAGCTTATGGAAAAGCAGAAAGCAAAATATACTTATGGCATCCTGGAACGGCAGTTTAAAAATACATTTTTAAAGGCTTCAAGGAAGAAAGGAATTACGGGTGAAGTGCTACTGCAGCTCATTGAAGCACGGCTTGATAACGTAGTTTTTCGCCTTGGAATTGCCCCGACACGTAGTGCAGCCCGTCAGCTTATTGGTCACCGGCACATCGTGGTCAATGGCAAGGTTGCCAGCATCCCGTCATTTGAGGTAAAACCCGGTGATATCATCGGCGTTCGGGAACGTTCCAAGTCGCTGGAAGTTATCTCCGAATCTGTATCATCCCGTTCAAATGCCTATCCCTGGCTGGAATGGGATGGACACGAGATGGCCGGAAAATTTATGAACTACCCCGAAAGGGCTGAAATCCCCGAGAATATCAGGGAACAGCTCATCGTCGAATTGTATTCTAAGTAAGACATTATAATACGTTATTACCTGTATACTCAGAAATAACCACAAAGACATTAATTTAATTTTAAAAGATTTATCATGGCAATACTACCTTTCCAGAAACCCGATAAGGTGATCATGGTTGAAGCCGATGAAACCAGAGGAATTTTTGAATTCAGACCTTTGGAACCCGGATTCGGTATCACGATAGGCAACGCACTTAGAAGGATATTGCTTTCCTCTCTCGAAGGATATGCAATCACATCCGTTAAGATTGAAGGAGTTGACCAGGAATTTTCGACCATAAAAGGCGTTATCGAAGATGTCACTGAGATTCTTCTGAACCTCAAACAGATACGGTTCAAACGACAGATTGAATCCGAGACTTCCGAAAAGGTAAATGTCGTCGTTGGTCAACAGAATGTTTTTAAGGCCGGTGATATAAACAAGTTCCTTTCAGTCTTCCAGGTTTTGAATCCCGACGTGGTGATCTGCCACATGGAACCCAATGTGAAGTTGAACATAGAGCTTTCCATCGACAATGTCAGCTAGTTTAAGCATGCACAGTTTGGAAATGATCTGATGCAAGTAGCCAGATAGTGCTGGATCGTTTTCTTTTAGTCCTTCGCATTTGGAAAGAATTGTTGTAAGGA
>CAZUYY010000753.1:0-1567 GCA_964624935.1 uncultured Prolixibacteraceae bacterium | reverse complement strand
TTTAATAATTAATTTTAAATTAATCTAAATTAAATTTGAAAAATTTAGTTTTCAATGTATATTTGCAGCAAAGTTTAATGAGAATTGATCTAAATAAAAATAGTTACATTCTTTACATCGGATAAAAATCTTATCAGAAAACAGGAAAGATAATTAAAACCAATACATGAAGAAAAGTTTGACCCCTTTCATGATTATTACTAGTAGTTTCCAGGCTTCATACTGGAGAAATGTAAAAGTAACCCGGGAGAACAGGCGATTCCGCTATGTTTTTACAACGTATCTTATTTTCTTGTTATCTGGTTTTATTTCCTTATTCAATGAATGTAAAGCGAGTAGGAGAAGTAAAATTATAAAATACTAAGTTTTAGGGATAAATAAATCCCTGATGTGAATGCAAATGAAACAACTCAGGCGAAAATATAAATGGTTTACTTCTTCTGCTTTTACTGGCTTGTTGTTGCTGCTAAAATTCCTGAATTCATCTTTAAAACTTTCTGTTCCTGAAATAGGTTCCGATAATGGCAATTCAGGTGACACGGTACCTTATTGCATTTTCAGTTGCATGAAGGCAAAATCTCTGCTCTTAATAGTTTTTTTTGTTTCCAACCTGTTTTTATCGAATACTTTGTATGCACAAATTACCCAGGAAGGGGGCACGTCGAATGTCACAGAGAACTATGTTCTTGATCAGGATCATACGAATCTACTCTCCATAAATAAGCCAACGGTCAATGTCGGAGATATAATGATAGCGAATATATCGGCACTTACTAATGCCAGTAGCAATAGTGGATATGCTGCTACTTGTAGCGGGTGGACTTTGGTTAGTTATCAGGATTATGAACAAGCAGCGGGCCAACATACTGCCACAGTTTTATATCGCATCGTGGATGGTACCGAGGGCTCTGGTTTCATCTTTACTATTGGGGTCAACGGCACGAATTGTCATGGAGCGGGTGCCATTATTGCCTTTTCTTGTGTCAATAACATTTCTCCTATCGACGTTACCGGGAACTATAGTTATAACACAACTAAATCAACAGCAGTCACGACAAACCCTATAACCACAGTTACTAACGATGATGCTGTCTTAATGTTAGTGGGGGCATTTGATTATGCCGTATCTGTGGGATCATATACCGGGTCACCCACTCTTTCACAGTTATACTCTTACGCAGAGAGTCCCTTAGGCATCGCTGGCACCGTTGGTGTGGGTGCGGTTTATAATGTAAATAGCAATACCACCACCGCTAATGAAGATGCAACACTGGGTCAAAAAGAACAATGGGCTGCAATATTAATAGCCCTTAAGCCTTCACCTGCAGCAGGCCCACCCTCTTCAACTCCGACTTTGTGTATCAATACAGCATTGTCACCAAACATAACGATCGCCACCACAGGCGCAACGGGAATTGGTACACCCACAGGATTACCTGCAGGGGTGACAGCTTCATGGGCATCGAATGTAATTACCATTAGCGGAACACCGGCAGCATCAGGCACATTTAATTACAGCATTCCCTTATTGGGAGGTTGTGGCACTGCAATTGCGACTGGAACGATC
>CAZUYY010000752.1:0-1569 GCA_964624935.1 uncultured Prolixibacteraceae bacterium | reverse complement strand
GAGACCAGTCATAATCATTGTTAGGGTTGTTTGGTGTAAGCGTAAAGCGTAAGATTCCGGAAGTCTCTACCGTGAAAGTATAAAAAACATCATTTATCTCTCCATCCATACATAATGGGCATACACTATTGTTATGGATTTCCGGACATATACTTCCACATCCGGTATATGACTGCGTAGTGGTATAAATCGGCTGGCAAACGGGAATAGCGCCAAGGCAATCCTGGACTGTAGGGGGAGGATTTTGCTGGCTGAACAGGACCAAAGGACGGTTGATAAGAAACAATATTATCAGAAGTACCCAAAGAGAATATTTCATGGACAGAATTTTAGGTTTTCTGCCGGTAAAATTAACAATAAAACAGTTTGCTTTAACTGATTACAATAATCTCTGACGATTTTGTAATATTTGATGGCATGGATTTCTTTGTTAGGCCACTTCGGATGAAGAAAATTCTCCATTTTTACATGAACTTAATGAAGAAGAAGATAACTGCAGTCCACTCCTTTTTAACGCCCTTTGCATAACCAATAATGCTATGAGCTCCGTTTTCAACTGTTCCGTTGTTTTTTATATACCCGATTGCATTGTGATTGGAATTATCAACAATTCCATTGGTTTTCAAATAACCAACAACTTTATGGCTTCTGCTTTCGATCGTACCATCTTGTTTGATGTACCCTAATGTGCCGTGGCTGCTATTCTCTATTGTACCATTAATTTTGAAATAACCCACGGTCGCATGGACGCTGTTCTGAATCGTACCGTCTTGCTTTACAAAACCCACAATACAATGGCTGCCCGACTCAATAGCCTGTCCTTCAGCACAAACAATACTCCCCAGGGCAATAATTATTAAGAATAGTTTTCTCATTCTTGTTATTAATAAGGTATAAGGCGAATAAAATGATCCCCCTTAACAATAAATACCATCGTTTCCCTCATTTTTTCTGACATTTTCTACAGTTATAGATCTTTTCAAATATAGACTTTTTCTTCTTTTATTTAAGATAGAACTTTTATTATGATAATCTTTAACCTGTAAAAAGTTAATTAATTGCCCAAGTAAGTGTACTTGAAAGAAAAAAATTCTATTTTTGAATGATCGGAAATCAGAGAGGTTTACACTTACACGATGATTAGAAGAGTAACTTTGACAAGATTATTACCACGGTGGTACATGGATCCTATATGAATACATATTAACAAAAACAAAAAATTATGAAACGCAGATCAACAGCCATATGGCAGGGAAATGGGATGGAGGGCAAAGGAAACCTCACTTCCACCAGCGGAGTGCTAAACAAAACTCCTTATTCATTTTTGACGCGATTTAAGAACGAAGACGGCCTTGCCGGGACCAATCCGGAAGAGCTGATCGCAGCCGCTCACAGTGGCTGCTATGCCATGGCGTTAAGCTTCGGGCTTGCCGCTGCAGGATTTGTTGCTACTGAGTTACAAGTGGAAGCGGCTGTGAATATTGAACATATGACTGATCATTTTGAGATCACCAATATTCATCTCGATCTGAAGGGAAATGTTCCGGGGATCACGGAAGAGAAGTTTAT
>CAZUYY010000751.1:0-1572 GCA_964624935.1 uncultured Prolixibacteraceae bacterium | reverse complement strand
AATAAATCGCTGCAAGCGTTTAACATTCCCAAAGGGATCACAATCAGTCTTACAGGTGAACGTGAAGACCAGGCCGAAACTATGATGTTCTTATTGAAAGCAATGATGGTTGCCATCGGGCTTATATTCTTCATCCTGATCACACAGTTCGGCTCAGTGAGCAAAGCGCTCATCATACTTAGCGAAGTCGTGTTCAGTATTATCGGCGTTCTCTTCGGGATATTCATCTTTCACATGACCATCAGCGTGATCATGACCGGACTCGGTATTGTTGCGCTGGGAGGGATCGTGGTTAGGAACGGGATCCTGATCGTTGAGTTCTGCGACACCCTGAAAGAACGCGGGCTCAGAACTCGTGAAGCCGCAATCAGGGCAGGCTTGACCAGGGTCACCCCTGTTATCCTAACGGCTACCGCAACCATGCTTGGGCTGGTGCCCCTTGCCGTTGGTATGAATATCAATTTTGTAACCCTGTTCACACAATTGAATCCTCATATTTACTTTGGAGGCGACAACGTAGCATTCTGGGGTCCCTTGTCCTGGACTATCATCTTCGGACTGAGTTTTGCTACCTTCCTGACGCTTGTTTTTGTCCCTGCCCTTTATGTAATCGACTTTGAGATGAAGTTGAAGATGAAACGGAACAGAATGCACAGGGATCTGAGGAAAAGAGGATGGAGAATGGAGGATAGAGGATAGAGGATGGAGAATGGAGAATGGAGAACGGGAAAATTTAAATTTTATATTATCCCCTTCTTTTTTTCTATTAATTGGTATTACTTTTTAGAAATTTCATGATTAAGTAGTAAAAAATAATCATGGAACGAAAATGCATAAATTCGGTCAAAGACCTTGAAGTCTATCAATCATCCTATTCTTTGGCAATATCGGTTTTTCAACTCTCAAAATCTTTTCCAAAATCAGAACTATACTCATTAACTGATCAGATTCTCAGATCGTCAAGAACAGTACCGGCAAATATCAGTGAGGGATTTGCAAAACGAAATTATAAAGGGAATTTCTTATTGCAATTAACTGCCGCTTTAGGTTCTGTTGAAGAAACAAAAACGTGGCTTGATCTTGCCAGGGATTGTAATTATTTACGAGAAGACCAGTATGAAGATGTCTAAAATGGCTATAAAACCCTGGGTGCTATGTTATATAAACTAATTCAAAATTGGCACTAAATTCGCATTCCTCTATCTTCCATTCTCTATCCTCCATTTTCCATCCTCCGTCTAAACCTTTTCCAGTAACTTCTCCAGTTGTATCTCATTCTTCAGCAGATCATAAAGAGACTGAATATAGTCGGCTTCTGATGAAAGGAATTGACTGTATTTCTGGTTCAGATCCGTGCCGGAAGAAACCCCCTGCCTGTATTTTGAGAAAGTCTTCTCATATATCCGGCCTGCGATCTCAAGGCCTTTTTTCTTATTACTAAATACCAGGTAAGAATTGGTAAAATCTTTCTTTGAGGTTTCTACTTGGAGTTGAAGCTGAACTTTTGTTTTCTCATCGAGCACCTTCATTTTCTCTACATTCAAACGGGCCTGGTCAACACTATATTTACGG
>CAZUYY010000750.1:0-1574 GCA_964624935.1 uncultured Prolixibacteraceae bacterium | reverse complement strand
ACAAGATCCCCATAAACAGTATTGATGCCTCCTACATTATTGAACCGGGCATCGGGTATATAAACCTGACGCGGTTTTCCGGGACATCTATGAAAGAATTTACCGATGATATGGAGAAACTGAAGGAGCAGGGGATGAAGAGCCTGATCCTCGATCTGCGTAATAATGGCGGAGGCTATATGAATACGGCCATTGACCTGGCAGATGAATTTCTCGAGGCAGGGAAGCTCATAGTTTATACACAGGGCCGAAACAGCCCCCGTGAAGACTATACTGCCACGGCAAATGGAATGTTCGAAAAAGGGAAGCTTGTGATCATGATCAATGAGAACTCAGCATCTGCAAGTGAAATCGTCTCAGGCGCCATCCAGGATCTTGCCCGCGGGATAATCGTTGGCCGCAGATCTTTTGGAAAAGGACTTGTCCAGAGGCCTTTCCAGTTGCCCGACAGTTCGGAGGTCAGGTTGACAACTGCCCGCTATTATACTCCATCAGGACGTTGTATCCAGAAATCCTATTCAGAAGGGGTCGATAAATATTACCAGGACTTTACGACACGTTATAAACATGGTGAAATGGAGAATTCAGATAGTATAAAATTCCCCGATTCATTAAAGTTTCATACCTCCGGGGGACGCACTGTTTATGGCGGTGGCGGAATCATGCCGGATGTTTTCATCCCGCTGGATACTACTGCTGTTACCGAATATTATCTTGACCTCCGGAGAAAGAATGTCCTCAACCTGTTCGTAGGGGACTATGTTGATAAAAACAGGAAAGATCTTCAGAAAGACTACCCGGATTTTGACTTGTTCGATAAGAAATTCATTATCGATGATGCATTTATGAAAGATTTCCTGGCGTTGGCTGACAAACAGGGTGTGAAGATGAATGAAAAACAATATGGACTTTCCGAGTCTCTGATCAAAGCACAGATAAAAGCCGCTATTGCTGAGAAACTATGGGACGTGAATGACTATTTTAAGGTCATAAATAATGAAGATAATGAAGTGCAGAAGGCAATTGGCGTTATTAAAGATAATGCTCTCTTTGATAAACTCGGGATACAACGATAAGGTGTTTTTTCTATGGACCTGACCACAAAATTCATGGGGTTGAATCTGAAAAACCCCATTATTGCAGGAAGTTCCGGACTTACATCCCATTTGTCCGGTATTCTTGAACTTGAACACAACGGCGTTGCGGCAATTGTTCTGAAGTCTCTCTTTGAAGAACAGATTATGTTCAACTATAAAGCAAAGCTCCAGGAAGTTGACCTTGATGTGCATTATCCTGAAGCCCATGATTACATAAATCAGCACACAAAGAAAAAGGCTGTGGAAGATTACCTTGATCTGATCGCAAATTGTAAAAAGATACTGTCTATCCCGGTAATTGCCAGTATAAATTGTGTGACCTCTTATGAATGGACTTCCTTCGCCCATCAAATTGAACTGGCAGGTGCCGATGCCCTCGAATTGAATATGTTCTTCATTCCCTCTGATCCGCAACGGATGAGTGCTGCAGTCGAGGAGACTTACCTCGCCATCCTGCACGAGGTCGTGAGAAAAGTC
>CAZUYY010000749.1:0-1576 GCA_964624935.1 uncultured Prolixibacteraceae bacterium | reverse complement strand
AAGCTCTTACATAATAAGTTGTATTTACAGTTAACCCCGTCATTTTACTAAAAAACGTACCAGCGCCGGCGCCATCATTGGTTTTGCGATTGCTGATTGTAGGTGTTGTACCGGTGCTCCAACAAACACCACGGGATGTGATTGTAGAACCACCATCAGATGCAATTACACCTCCTGAACTGGCAGTATCTGATCCGATAAGGTAAATTCCCATTGTTTCAAGAACGGGTACCGGACCCAGTGTAGTTGTGTCTTTTTTTGAGCAACCGCCCAACGCGATTAACATTATTCCCATTAGAACGAATGGAAAAAGAAACATTGTAACTCTTTTTGTCATAGGGTTTGATTTTAAATTATTTATGATATAGTCATTTCGGATTAACCTTAAATATTAATCTGAATATAAGACTGTTAAAAACAAATATAATCCATTTTTCTATTTAGCTATAGAGATTAAAAAGGTATATGATTGCCCCAAAGATAATCAAGATAAACTTATAAAAGCAAATTTATAGCAAGATTTTATTCATTAAAGCCTTGATCCCGACTAAATCTTATTTTGATGTGCAGGAGAGGAGAGATAATTTACGATTGGTCGCCTGCCTACCGGCAGGTAGGATTTTCGATTCCCGATGGAATTTTTTAATTGACGATTCAGGATTATTAGCGAGTTGAAAGAGTCGGCAGCCGGCAGGGCGACCGCGAGGGTCGCCCGTACAATTTCGGCAGGGGGAGATTACGAGGGGCGACCCACCGGGTCGCCCCTCCTCGTAACACGCCACAATTATTAAAACTGCCGACAGCTTACTTTTGACTGCTGACTTCTCGTCCGCATCTCTCCTTGTCCGCTTGTAACAAGGTGATCACTTGCTGGGTGGTCTGCTACTTCTGCTGCGCCTTGTTTCATTCGATTTGATAATTTGGATTAGTGAATGATCGTAAATGTATCTTAGCGCAGAAGTGGAAATCAAGAGATGATCATCGTTTTTATGCATGGTGGGAGATATTATTCCGGCAGCTCAGAAAAGAACAAAAAAAAATTTATTACTTTTGAAAAGGAATGGAACGAATTATCAACTTTAAATAACCTGTCCTAAGAGTGGGGGACATGATAATATTTACTCTTTAGACCTGGAAAAGAACCTTTTATATTTATGAAACATCTTATCTTTCTCTTTTGTTTTTGCTTGTTGTTTCTTATTCTCATTTCCGCCTGTAACAAGAATAAGATAAATCATAAGACTATCCCTGACGATTTAAAGCAATGGTATCTATACCAGCAAGGCAGTTATTGGATTTATCAAAACAATAAAACATCAAAAATTGATTGCACATATATCAGCGCACCACCAATTTTTTCTCAGGGTAAACTTGAACGTGATGATGGATCAATTTATGAAATAGATGATAACATTGGAATTTATTTTAACAGTAATTTAATTCATTCTTGTTCTATTGATCCAGATGAAGTTTTTCTTTCCACATATTCGAGTTCAATTAACTATCTTTATTTATCAGATTTTGAGAAAGGAGTCAAATTCACTAATTATGATGATGCTTATGAATATGTTACCGA
>CAZUYY010000748.1:0-1576 GCA_964624935.1 uncultured Prolixibacteraceae bacterium | reverse complement strand
TACTGACAAACACACCGAAATTCCAGTTATTGAATTCGCCCTGGGAAAATCCAAGGAAAGGAAATAAGATAATCAGGCCGGTGAGGAGTTTAGTTTTCATCTGGCAAAATCGTAACGCGAAGAGCCCCACCACCGGCCCCTCCCCCAAGAGGGAGGGGAGTTTCGTGATGCGTGATGCAAAAAAAACGGATAAGAGGACGGGCGAATAAAAAAATAACGAAGCGAGATAGCGAAAATTTATTTGAAGCTATAATCTTAGCCGGACCGCATAAAAGAATTGTGAACAGGAAAAGAAAGGCAAAGGAAAAGATATCACTCTTCATCTCAGTTATCTTAATAAGGCAAATGTAAATAATATTTCATTATAATAATGAAGACAATAAAATATCCCTTGAAGTTGCCTTCAAATTTTTTATTTTTTCTCCGTGTCTTTTGAGTTAAAGTCCATTGTTTTTGTATAAAATAATCTACTTAAACTTCAGATTAACAAAAATATATTAATTTTTCAAAGAGAGTAAACTTATAAGATGAGAACTGATAAAAGTATATCTGTCATGGGCAGATTTTAAGGTAGCATGGAGTACCACCCTGACACGAACAACAAGGATTAGTGTTAAATTTATAGCGACAGATTCCAGAAGTGACAACAATATTAACCATAGCACACGGAATAGAGTCTGGAATTGGTACAGTATAATTAGATTGACCGTACTTAAATGGTATAGTAGTAGTAGGATTTGAGGATACGCCTTCACAATTAGTGGCTGCTGGTTCTATAAAAAAGCCTAAATTGCAATAAAGAATGGCATCGCAGCTATCACTAGGATCCGTGACTATAATGTTAAAATCCCATGTCGTAGGTGGAGGTGGTGTTGAGGATGTACAATCAGTTTTTGTTTTATCTCCTTCATTTTTATTGGGAGAACCAGCAAATGCCGTGATTACCATCCCAATGGTAATGCATAACATAAGTAAACAAATCATTTTGGTTTTCATAACCTTTTTTTTAGATTATTGATATTTTCGTTTATTAATAATATTTGCCTGTTATCAAGGTAAGACATAGGGTCAGGGTCCCTATCCGTCTGATCTGCAACTTTTATGCAACCAGACAATATTAATTATTTCATAGGCTTAACTTTTAATTTAGATACTAATCCAATTTCAAAAAGAATTAGTACTTTGAATGAAGTATTAAACTTTCCATGCTTTCATATGAGAACAATATCAGCAGATCAAACTGACCACCTTCCCTGGATTTATACTAAAACAGGGTGGAATGTTAAATTTTCATGTATTTTTACCGTGCCTCCTTCTTTTGTTTGTGATTTTTTAGTTATGCTTATCATTTATTACATTCAACTGTGAGGGGGTTCTTTTTTCATTTTCAATCCTCACTGTATAACTAACATCTTACTCTCAACTCCTTCATTGGTCTCCATTTTCAAAATGTACATGCCTTTTTTTAGTGAACTGATATTAATTTCTACAAGGTCCTTATCAAGAATTTTAAGGCCGATTACCTGTACTCCCGTGATGTTATAAATATTAATTGTGGCTTCTTCCGGAAGAGTTC
>CAZUYY010000747.1:0-1576 GCA_964624935.1 uncultured Prolixibacteraceae bacterium | reverse complement strand
TTTCCCTAATTTCCGGATTGTCATTTCAACCGTCGAATTTCTAATGACTTTACTCGTTTCCATGGTTGTATGTTCTGTCCTGATACTTTTTTTTAGTACTATTGGTTCAGTTTAATTGATGCTGGTAAATATATTGCGAACAAATGTGTACGGTAAATCTATTTTGTGCCGGGGTTTCGTACACAAATGTGTAAATTTTCCAACCTGAAATCAGGTTAGAAACTTAAATATCAGGAAGATAAAAAATTCACTTCGTCACCCAACGGGTGACCGGTTTGGTCACCCAAAATCCAAATTTTGACAGATTTACAGGTTTCGAAGTGTAAAGAACTGTTCCATTTTCACTTTTCACTTATATTTGGCAGATTCCGTCATTTTTCGTAATATTGAAAAGTAAAAACCGATTCCTGATCATTATGAAAAAAATCTACGTTTTTTGCATTCTTGCATTGTTGTTTACAGTTGCCTGTTCAACTGAAAAAAAAGAAAATTTCATCGACCTGAACATCCCCTGGAAGTTTAAAGCGGGAGATAATATGGCCTGGGGCAATCCATCTTTTGACGATTCCAAATGGGTCACACTGCTTCCTTCTAAAAACTGGGAATACCAAGGATTTGAGAAACTCGACGGTTTTGGCTGGTACCGGATAAAATTTCTTCTCCCGTCATCTCTGAAAGACAAAGCCCTGATGAAAGACAGTCTCCAGTTCCTGCTTGGCAGGATTGACGATTGTGATCAGGTCTTCCTGAATGGTGAACTGATCGGACAGAATGCCAGAATCCAGGCGGCAAAGACTATTCCCGGCAACGACTTCATAAAAGAGCAGGGAGTCTGGAATACAGACAGGCGATATGTATTAAATGCCCATGATGCACGGATACAATGGGACAAGGAAAATGTGATCGCTGTGCGTGTTTACGACCAGGGCGGCCTCGGAGGAATGTTCTATAAGCCGTTTAAAGTCTCTATGGTCAGCTTCAGTGATTATGTGAAATTTGATTTCACAAAAAGCGCCTTTGTTTTCCTCTCAAACAATTCCATCATGCGGAAATTCTTCATTGAAAACCATTCCGGAAAAGACGAATTCACAGGAAACATGTCGGTGAGTGTTATTACTTATTCTGATAATAATGTTCTTCTCCATGAAGACACGGTGCTTAAACTTGGAAAGAATTCAAAGACCGAGACCGGCTTTTTCCTTCAGACCAACCCTTCAAAACCTGCATTTGTCGAAATCATTTTTACTGAATCGAAGACGGGACAAACTGTAAGCGAGAATGTTGAACTTCCTTATATTCTCACCCCTCCTGTAAAAAAAGAGCCGAATATCAATGGGGCCAAGGTATTTGGCGTCAGGCCATGGGCGCCCTTCCAGTTCAAGGTAGCCGCAACAGGAGAAGCGCCATTAAAATACACCGCTAAAGATCTTCCGGAAGGACTGTCGATCGATTCGACCAACGGTATAATTAAGGGTGTCGTTAAGAAAAAAGGAAATTACCTCGTGAACCTGAGTGTAAAAAACGCCTCAGGGACGGCTTCCCGTCAATTGAAGATCGTTTGCGGCAATACATTATC
>CAZUYY010000746.1:0-1583 GCA_964624935.1 uncultured Prolixibacteraceae bacterium | reverse complement strand
CTTTTTTCGTACTTTTGGTAGATAATAAGTTGTATTTCCTGATTACCATGCCCAAAGAAAAAAAAGTCACCCCCGAAGAACCTCTCGAAAAGAAACTCTGGAAAGCTGCCGATAAGCTCCGCAAGAACATGGATGCTGCCGAATACAAGCATGTGGTTCTTGGGCTAATATTCCTTAAATACATCTCCGATGCCTTTGATGAACTCTACCAGAAGCTCATTTCAGCCAAAGGTGAATATGAAGGAGCTAATCCGGAAGATAAGAATGAATATACTGCTGAGAAGGTCTTCTATGTTCCTCCGATCTCAAGATGGTCATGGCTTCAGGGAAGGGCTAAATTACCCACGATTGGCAAAGATGTAGATGATGCAATGGATGCCATTGAGAAAGATAATCCTTCTCTTCGCGGCGTCCTTCCTAAAGTCTATGCACAAGAGAAACTGGATAAGCAGGGCCTGGGCGGACTGATTGACCTGGTAGGTAGTGCAGAACTGGGCACTAAAGAAGCTCAAAGCAAAGATATCTTAGGCCGGGTCTATGAATATTTTCTCGGGGAATTTGCCTTGGAAGAAGGCAAAAAGGGTGGTTCATTCTATACGCCGGGGTGTGTAGTACGATTGTTGGTCGAAATGCTTGAACCCTTCGAAGGCCGTGTTTTCGACCCCTGCAATGGATCAGGAGGCATGTTTGTTCAGAGTGAGAAATTCATCCTCGCCCACCAAGATTACTATAAACGAAAAGGTTCAAATGGTCTTTCACTGAAACCGGAAGACCGGATCTCAATCTATGGCCAGGAAAGCAATCAGACTACCTGGCGGCTATGTAAGATGAATCTTGCAATCCGCGGTATTGACAGCAGCAATGTCAAATGGAACAATGAAGGTAGTTTTCTCAACGATGCCCACAAAGACCTGAAAGCTGATTATGTGATCGCCAATCCTCCATTTAATGACAGCGACTGGAGTGGTGATCTCCTCCGTGATGATGCCCGATGGAGCATACTGGGAACAAAACTGCCTCCACCTTCAGGCAATGCTAACTATGCCTGGATACAGCACTTCCTTTATCACCTTGCTCCGACTGGAATGGCAGGATTTGTTTTAAGTAAAGGATCCCTTACCACCAATACAACCGGCGAGGGCGATATCCGGAAAGCATTGATCGAAAACGATCTCGTGGACTGTATCGTGAATCTGCCGACAAAACTGTTTCTCAATACGCAAATTCCTGCCTGTTTATGGTTCCTGCGCCGAAACAAAACGCAGCGCAAAGGCGAGATTCTCTTTATCGATGCACGTAATCATGGTTATCTGATCAACCGTAAAAACCGCAGCCTGAGTGACGAAGATATTACACTCATTGCAGGAGTATATCACGCCTGGCGAACCGGTGAAGCGGAATACAAAGATGTAGCCGGCTTTTGTAAGTTTGCTACTATTGAAGAAGTAAAAGCATTAAACTATGCTCTTACTCCTGGCAGATATATTGGGCTGGCCGATGAGGAAGATGATTTCAATTTCCCGGAACTCTTTGGTGCTTTGAAAATTGAATTGGAAAGACAAATTGAAGAAGAACATGAATTG
>CAZUYY010000745.1:0-1586 GCA_964624935.1 uncultured Prolixibacteraceae bacterium | reverse complement strand
CAATTTAACTACGGGTATCTATTTCAAACTCTACTCGGCAACAAGCGCTTCAATCAAAATATATGATTGTTGGGGTCGGTCACAACAAGAAATCCCGATAACAGATTTAAAGAATGGCGTACAAAAAATAACTTGCAACACTTCTTTAATGCCGGCAGGAGTGTATGAATATTCACTTGTCATGAATGAAAAGACAACCGATACAAAGAAAATGGTAGTGATCAGATAACAGAGTGCATGATTTAGGTTTTGTTAAATAAATTCAACCTCATTGTGGAAATAATTTTCTATGTTGGGGTTGAATTTTTATTGCACTTGACATTTGTACGAGCGGGAGGCAGAAAATAAAACCACTGACAACATTAGTGGAAAGTCAGTCCAAATTGACCTTAGCCTGACGGCTATGGGGGTTAGGGGGTGGGGTAATTAAGATTAGGAGGCGGGTTTTTCTGTTTTTTCACGAGAACTCAAAAATTCAGTTAATTTTCATTAGTTTTGCCACGCAATTTGGACATCATTTTGTTCTTATTCATACATGATTTTATGCTTGGCAGAAGGCAGTACAGGATCAAAGTATTTCAGGCGCTATATGCCTGGTTTCAGGGTGGCGAAACCCGCCAGGATGTTGCAGAAAGAGCGCTTCTGCAAAGTATTGATAAGATCGTCGAACTTTATTTCCTGCAAATTTCTTTCTTCCTTGAAGTCATTCAATTTTACAGGATGCGACTGGAAGACGCCAAAAACAAGTTCTATCCCACCGAAGAAGAGGTGAATCCTAACCTGAAGCTTCTCGGAAATTCACTTATCATCTCTCTTCAGCAAAACAAGGATCTGCAGAAACAATTCAGCGCTTATAAATTTTCCTGGACCGAGGAACAGGAAATGGTCCGCAAGATCTATCTGAAAGTCAGGAACCTGAAAGATCTTCGTAACTACTTCAACCAGGATGAAAACTCATTTGAGGCTGACCGGGATATCGTTTACCGGATATTCAAAAAATGCATTTCGAAATCTTCAGAGTTGCAGTTTTATTGCGAAGAGCGGAATATCTTCTGGGTGGAGGATTACCAGTCGGCTGCCCTTTTTATCCTTAAAACCCTGAAACAGATTCCTGAGAATTTCCCGGATTCCCAATCTTTGGTATCACTGTTTCCCAAAGATGAAGACGATGATCCTAAGGAAGATAAGAAATTTATAGTTGAATTGTTCCGGAAAACAATTGGACAGAGTGAAAAACTTGAAGAAATGATCCGGGTAAATACAAAAAACTGGGAACTTGAGCGGATCGCCCTTACCGATATCATCCTGATCAAGATGGCGATGGTGGAACTGATGCAGTTTCAATCGATCCCGGTCAAAGTAACCATGAATGAATATATAGAGCTGTCAAAGTTATTCAGTACGCCTAAGAGTAAACTTTTCATAAACGGGTTACTTGACAAACTGGTCGATGACCTGAAAAAAGAAAAAAAGCTTAAGAAAAAGGGAAGAGGCTTACTATAATATTTTCACAGCATCAACGTTATTATGAAAATTATCCTGACTGTGCAGTATCTATATCGATCTTCTCTCATCACTTTCCTTTT
>CAZUYY010000744.1:0-1595 GCA_964624935.1 uncultured Prolixibacteraceae bacterium | reverse complement strand
ATTGGAGGAGCCTTTGAGATTTATAACAACCACTCCCTTATCAGCTTGACTGGACTGAATAATATTACCGCAATCGGAGGATTTATCGATATCGCAAACAACGACACGCTAACAAGTTTAACAGCACTGAATCATCTGGCGTCCATTAATGGATACCTTCAAGTCGATTTCAACAACGCCCTGAAAAGTCTGATAGGGCTTGATAGCATTGGTTTTGAGTCAATAACAAATTTGGAGATATATCATAACGATTCATTATCGAATTGTTCAGTCCAAAGTATCTGTAATTTTCTCCTGACTGGAAGGAGAGTACAAATTTATAGTAATAAGACAGGGTGCAATAGTCCACAGGAAGTTTTTAATAATTGTCCATATGATTTGAATGTGCAAAACATTACGAGTAATAATACATTTTCACTATATCCCAATCCTACATCGAACCTTGTAACCATCGAAACAGCCGTTGCGCCAGTTATTAGCCAATTATCCATAATGAACCTTAATGGTCAGGCGGTACTGACACACCAAATTTCCGAGCCCAAAACCACCATAGACATTAGCAATTTGCCAAGTGGCGTCTATTTTGTGAGGGTGACCAATGAGAGGACGGTGGAAGTGGGGAAGTTCGTGAAAAATTAATTACGAATTACGAATTACGAAAGACGAATTAAATACGAAATAGAATGAAAAAATCAATTTTACTTCTTACGATCTGCGCTTTTTGCTTTTTAAGCAATATATCGTATTCTCAAGTTCCCAGTTGGTTATGGGCAAAGGGTGCAGGAGGAACAGATGATGATGAAGCGAATTCTGTTGCGGTTGATGCTTCCGGGAATTCTTATATTACAGGATGTTTTACCAGTCCCACAATAACTTTTGGCTCGTATACATTAACAAATACCAATAACACTGGTAATATGTGGATTGTATTTTTAACGAAATACGACATCAATGGAAATGTGCTTTGGGCAAAAAGTGCAGTTGTACCTGGGTATTGGTCTTATGATTGGGGAGCATCTGTTGCGGTTGATGCCTCCGGGAATGCATACGTGACAGGTCAGTTTAACAGTCCAACAATAATCTTTGGTACCGATACCTTAACAAATACCGATAGTACTGGTACATATAATTTATTTTTAACGAAATACGACCCCAATGGAAATGTACTTTGGGCAAAAAGTGCAGGGGGACCCGGGACAAATGATGAAGGAGAATCTGTTGCAGTCGATGCTTCCGGGAATGCTTATGTGGCAGGGGACTTTTCTGGTACAACAGTAATATTCGGCCCCGATACACTTACAAATGCAGGATTAGGTAATATTTTTCTTGTGAAATATGATGCGAGTGGAAATGTGTTTTGGGCAAAGAGTTCAGTTGGAACAATTAATGCTTACGGAGCTTCCGTTGCGGTAGACGCTTCGGGAGATGCTTATTTGACGGGAAGTTTTGATAGTCCAATCCTTACCTTTGGCTCCGATACCTTAACAAACACAACTAATTCGAATGATATTTTGTTGGTGAAATACGATGCCAGCGGAAATGTACTTTGGGCAAAAAGTGCAGGGGGAACAGGTGATGATGAAGGAAATTCTGTT
>CAZUYY010000743.1:0-1595 GCA_964624935.1 uncultured Prolixibacteraceae bacterium | reverse complement strand
GATCTTCCTGCCCGAAAATATGTCTGTCAGGTCCGTGTTAAAATCATACCTGTCAACATCTTCTGGTATAAAAAAACTCCATCCGAAATGGAACCTGTCCTGGTTAACAACACCTTTCTCTTTGTGAAGTGGTTCCCATAAACAGACAGTTTTCGGTATCTTGTGAAGGATCTCCATCAGCCAGGTGCTTCCTCCCCTGGGACTGCTGAAAATGTAAAAATTCTTTTCTGGTTGAAAATGTTTAAACCTGGCAACTGATTTAAAAAGTAAAACACGGCATTCCTTAATAAAAGAGATTATCTGGGGTTTGATCATTTTTTTGTCAACTTTCAGTAATGGAAGAAAGAACCATTGGTTTCAAAGGATAAAAGTATAGAATTTTTTTGTTCCACCCATCCTCCATCCTCCATCCTCCATCCTCCATTTTCCGATCTCTCTCCGACCTCTGTCTGTCCTCCAACCTCTGAAATCCGTCACCCCAGAAACTCCTCCACATTCCCCGGCGTTACTAATTTAAATGCCGTTCCCGGGTATGCCCTCTCGAATGTCTTTGATAACCGGGCCCTTGATTCCGGGTTCCATTTAAACTCCCATGCCTTAAAATTCCTATCCTGTTCTTCAACATAATCAATTTCCTGTTGATCCTGCGTACGCCAGAAATATGAATTTACCCACATTTGATTGTACCCTATGTACTTTCGTCTCTCTGACATCAGGTAATTTTCCCACAAGGCTCCCCTGTCATTCCTTAATTCAATCGGGGCAAACTGCGCAATAAGAGCGTTACGTACGCCATTATCATAAAAATATATTTTTTGGCCACGTTTAAGTTCTTTTCGCAGGTTACGTTTTAATGCTCCAACCCGGAAGATGACGTAGGTCTTTTCCAGCAAGTCTATATATCTTTCTACCGTCTCATTATCGAGACCTGTCGTTCGGCTTAGCTCATTATTCGATACTTCATTCCCCGTTTGAAAAGACAAAGCTTGTAAAAGGAGTACCAGCTTTGCCGGCTTTTTCACACCTTCAATCATCAGGATATCCTTGTACAGAAAACTGTCAGTAAGCTGCTTAAGTATTTCTTTCTCCTTTCCCGGGTTATTTACAACTTCAGGATAACATCCATAAATAAGCCGGTGTGGCATCAATCGTTTTTCCTCAAGCAAGCCATGATGCGAAATCATTTCACCAAACGAAACAGGAAAGAGAAAATATTCCCATTTTCTTCCGGTAAGGGGCTCCTGGGTCCTGTTTGCCAGATCTAAGGATGAGGATCCTGTGGCAATCAGTTGAATGTCTTTAAGCTGATCGGTAATAAGTTTCAGCGCAAGTCCGATATTTACAATTCGCTGGGCCTCGTCTACAACAATGATCTTATTTCTTCCAAACACCGTTTTTAACCTCGTTGAAGAAGCGTTCTCAAATAAATGTTGAACATCGGCTTCATCCCCATTAAGCCACATAACATCACGCTTTTCATCAAGTATCTGATGCAGCAGCGTCGTTTTTCCTGTTTGCCTTGGCCCGAAAAGCATAATTGCTTTTCCCTTATACAGTTTGTCTGAAATAGATTGCCTTAAAATTCTTTCGATCAT
>CAZUYY010000742.1:0-1597 GCA_964624935.1 uncultured Prolixibacteraceae bacterium | reverse complement strand
GCTTCATTAGGAAGTCATTTTTTCCGTAGAGAAGGATAAACAATGATTTTAATATAATGTACTCGGCAAGGGTTTTAGCATCTGATAAAAACAATGATATTGCTGTAATTCAAATTGATGACCCAAACTTTAAAACACTTGGAAAAATCCCCTATGTTTTATCAGATAAACCGATAGATGTTGGTTCATCAATCTTTACACTTGGTTATCCGCTTCGTTCTACTATGGGAGATGAAATAAAATTGACAAATGGTATAATTAGTTCGAAATCTGGATTTAAAGGTGATATAACCACTTACCAAATAAGCGCGCCAGCACAACCAGGGAATAGCGGGGGGCCATTATTTGACGACAATGGAAACCTTGTTGGTATAGTTAATGCAAAACATGTGTAAGCCGAAAATGCGACGTACGCAGTCAAAGTAAGTTATTTGAGGAATTTATTAGAGTCCCTTACAACCCCTCCGAAAATTAATAGTCTGAATACTCTGTCATCAGAGAAGCTATCTGACAAGGTAAAAGTGCTAAAGAATTTTATATACATAATTGAGATTAACTGATTTGTGGATTCATTTAAATTTAATGGGACAAACCAACAGAACCCATAGACATAATTTTTCAACTCAATACATATTGACATTGACATATTTCCCATATATTGTAGTCAGGTAAACAAAATGCAAAAATGAAAAAGTTTCTAAGAATAGCGCTTTTTATCGTTTCTGGTATCCTGATCCCATTCATATCACTACAAGCACAGGACGTAAATTATTCCCAGTTTTTCAGTACTCCCATATATTACAATCCTGCTTTCACTGGAATTAATACAGGACTTAGAATTCGATCCATATACCTTAATGAATATCCATCTTTACCGATTGTCTTTAAGGCTTTTTCTTTTTCTGCAGATTTTGGTGAAAGGGCAATACCTGGATTCAGCGGTATAGGATTGTTTGTCAGTACCAATAATGAAGGAATTGGATTTATAGACGACCTGTCTTTTGGTTTAAACCTCGGAAGTAGAATTCCTGTTACAAAAAATATCTTTGTCAATCTGGGAGTTAAAGGATCGGTTGTTGTAAAGAGCGTAAATTGGGATAAATTTGTTTTTAGCGATCAATTGTCTGAAATGTACGGGAACATATATCAAAGTTCCTTTATTCCTCCAAATGCAAATAAATTGGTTTTTCCTGATTTTGGAGTTGGAGGTTTAATTCAGTTTACGAATACATCGGGTAAAATTACAGGTACAATAGGAGGCGCAATTGACCATATTTTCTGTCCCAACCAATCTTTTATATCTACTGAATCTGTGCCATTGGCGAGAAAGTACGTTGTTAATGCTGATTTCGTATTTGCTATTGGAGAACAAAAACATTTACAATATTCTCCAAAAGGTATGGAAGACCCATTCAAATTAAACCCAGGTATCATTTTTCAAGACCAAAAAAATAATAGTCTGTTACAAATCGGAATGAATATGCAGAAATTCAACATCACTATAGGTGGATGGTACAAAGCCTCGACGGTTTCTTATAAACCGACCGCTTGGGTACTTATGGTTGGTTACCGCATCCTTTATGGAAAGGCGAATTGC
>CAZUYY010000741.1:0-1607 GCA_964624935.1 uncultured Prolixibacteraceae bacterium | reverse complement strand
CGGCGACCCTATGCATTTTCCTGGTTTCTTGACATTGTATCTCCTGGTTGGGAAGCCCTTGAGATAAACGATTATGAGACAGTTTGTCCATTACCACAGAACCGGAAGTTTGGTATACGTTACCTTTATCAACCATATTTTGCCCAACAACTAGGGGTTTTTTCACGGGAACATTTGACTGAATTATTGGTTGAACACTTCCTTTCGGCTATTCCATCACGCTTTTCTTTTATACATATTCATCTCAATTCCATGAATAAGATCAATGATGGAAAATTTACGATCATCCCACGCCTGAATCATGCACTTGATCTTATTCATTCCTATGAAACAATTTTCAATGGATACAACCAAAATACCCGGCGTAACCTGAGAAAAGCGCTCGACCAGAACCTCCGTATTAGTAGAAAGGTGGATCCTGATGAATTGATAACCCTGTTCAAGTCCAATTATGGCCGGAATGAGGTTTCGTTAAAGTTCCGTCAATACAACGCTATTCGATCATTGATGACCTATTGCATGAAAAATACCTTCAGTTTGACGCTTGGAGCTTATATGCCTGATGATACCCTTTGTGCAGGAATATTTTTTCTTCATGACCGGGATCGGGTTATCTATCATTTTGCTGCTTCAGATAAAAATGCCCGTGAGAATGGGGCCATGTTCCTGTTGATCGATACATTTATTAAAGAGCACACAGGGCAACCCCTGATCCTTGATTTTGAGGGATCCTCTGATTTGAATGTTGCCCGTTTCTATAGAGGATTTGGAGCAAAAGAAACCGGATTCAACGAAATCCTCATAAATCGCATGCCCGTCAATGTTGACCGGATGGTAAATTTTATGAAGAAATTATGGTAACCTTATTTTTAGTACATTTGTATAAAATACAGGGCATTTATGATGAATATTTTAAGCAGTAGGAATTCTCTCATCAACCATTTTATTGCTGAGATAAGGGATGTAGAAGTGCAAAAAGACAGTCTCCGGTTTCGTGGAAACCTTGAGAGGCTTGGAGAATTATTTGCATATGAAATCAGTAAAGAACTTGAATATGAAACCAGGGAGGTCGTCACTTCACTTGGCATTGCAATAGTCCCTGTACTTAAATCTTATCCGGTACTTGCTACAATTTTAAGGGCGGGTCTTCCATTTCATCAGGGATTTCTCAATATGTTCGATAAATCGGAAAATGCCTTTGTATCTGCTTACCGGAAGTACCATAAGGACCATTCCTTCAACATCCGGATTGAATATGCCTCGGTACCGGATATTGAAGGAAAAACGTTGATTATATGTGATACCATGATTGCAACCGGCACTTCGGTTGTACTCACTTATAAGGAATTGCTCTCTCATGGTAAACCGAAACATACTTATATCGTTTCAATACTTTCCAGCCAGGAAGGATTGGATTACCTCAGCCGGAATCTTCCCCGGAAAAATATTTCTGTCTGGATCGGGACTGTTGATGATGAACTTACGGCCCAGGCATTCATCGTACCGGGCTTAGGGGATGCGGGCGACCTGGCATTTGGAAAGAAAATCTGAATTCAATTGCAGAATGAAAAACACCCTAATCACTGAAAATTTCAGGATTTCCCTGA
>CAZUYY010000740.1:0-1612 GCA_964624935.1 uncultured Prolixibacteraceae bacterium | reverse complement strand
GGGGTATCTCAAAAGAAAATGTGCTACCCTTGTTTGGTTCGCTTTCCACAATAACTGTACCCCCCATGATCTCAATAAGTTTCTTTGAAATGGACAAACCTAATCCTGAACCTCCATATTTTCTTGTAGTAGAGCTATCTGCCTGAGTAAATCTATCAAAAATATTTTCAAGGTTTTGTTCTGAAATGCCAATTCCGGTATCTTTGACGCCAAACCAAATCCAAACTGTATCTTCAGGATTTTCATTTTTCAGGATCCTTTTTGCGAAAACACAAATTTCCCCTTTATCCGTGAATTTTATGGCATTGCTGATAAAATTCATCAGCACCTGACGAATCCTTAAATGGTCACCTACTAAGGAATCAGGTATATTCGGTTCGATATCACATAAAATCTCAAGATTTTTCTCAAAGGCTTTAACCGTCAATATTTCAATCGTTCTTTCGATAATCTCACGCAGATGAAATTCCGAATATTCGAGTACCAATTTATCCGCTTCAAGTTTAGAAAAATCAAGAATGTTGTTAATGGTTTCAAGTAACATGTATGCAGAAGATTGAACAGATTCGAGATAGTCACGTTGACTTGAGGAAAGCTTTGTTGTAAGGGCCAATTCAGTCATACCAATGATCCCGTTCATCGGGGTCCGGATCTCATGGCTCATGGTAGCCAGAAATTCAGACTTGGTCCTGTTAGCATTTTCCGCTGCTTCTTTTGCCTTCATCAATTCAATTTCAACTGTTTTTCGGGTTGTGATGTCAATCAAAATAGCCAATATGGCGGGTTCCTCTTCAAATGTTATATTGTCTGCTCTCACAAGTACATCCCTTTCTTCACCAAATTTTGTCCGGATTCTTATTTCATACTCTCGCATTCGTTCCCTGGTTTCTTTCCTGGAAAGCATTGAACTTATCACAACAGATGCATATTCAGGGATAACAAAATCCATAATAGATGAACCAATAACTTCACTAATCGGTTGTCGTAAAACACTTAAAGTAGCTTCATTGACAAAAAGGATTTTCCCATCCTTATGTATAAGCATCATATCCGGAAGTTCATTTACCAGGGAATAATATCGTTGCTCACTGTTCTTAAGGGCCAGTTCTGACTTCTTTCGTTCACTTATATTTTCAAAACTTTCAATACCTCCTATTATTTGTCCATTCCTGTTTCTCAGAAGATCTACATTTTTTGTAATAAAAATACGATTTCCGGATTTATCGATGATGGTACATTCTTTTCCGTGAATAGGTTTTAAGATCGAATAATCAAATAATCCACATTTGTCCTCACATGGTTTTTCGGCAAATGCATGACAACTTTTTCCGACAATTTCACTGGCCGGGAAGCCGGTAATTTTTTCTGCCTGAGTATTCCAACTGGTGATAATCTGGTTGGCATCAACAGTAAAAATAGC
Organism: uncultured Prolixibacteraceae bacterium; assembly: GCA_964624935.1. Taxonomy (GTDB): domain Bacteria; phylum Bacteroidota; class Bacteroidia; order Bacteroidales; family FEN-979; genus FEN-979. The sequence continues at coordinate 192 of CAZUYY010000740.1, read as the reverse complement.
GCTGGGCGAAACATTGTATATCATTTCTGCAAACTCCTTGGCTTCTTTTAACTCGTTTTCGGCCTGTTTTTTCCCGGTTATATCTTCATCAATGGCAATAAAACTATTAATTTCCCCATTCTGATTTTTCACCGGAGCAATGTTTGAAGATGTCCAATAATGTTCTCCACTTTTTTTTATATTGTAAAGTTC
>CAZUYY010000739.1:0-1612 GCA_964624935.1 uncultured Prolixibacteraceae bacterium | reverse complement strand
TCTACAATATTCCGTACATGTATGAAAAGTTAGTCATAGCAACAGATTGGGATAATATCATCCCCGTCCCATAGAAGGGACGAAATATTTCTAGAAAAATGGGCTCCCTGTAATGACGTCTCCCCTTCGCCTTCAGGAGAAGGGGCCGGGGGATGAGGTGCTTTGTTTCTTCCGGGGGATGAGGTGCTTTGTTTCTTCCGGGGGATGAGGTGCTTCGTTTCTTCCTGTAAATGAGGCGCTTTGTTCCTGTTTCTGAATTCCATTCTGACTTCAAAAATCGTTGATCGATATTCGATTACTCAATTTTAACAATATTATCTCAACTCCCCTCCCTCTTGGGGGAGGGGCCGGGGGTGGGGTTTATTAGGCCAGGGGTTCTTACTGATTCCTAACACATCTGACCGAAAATCCATCCGTCATGAAACTGTTGTACTTCGTCACAACCGCGGTATCATAATTCAGCTTCCGGTTCCACGCAGAAGAAGCATCTGCCTGGGTCGACGACCAGAAAAAAGCAAGCTGCGTCAGGTTATTGAAATTGGAATCATTTCCCCGGTATCCTCCCGGAAGACCTGTGAAACCACTGGTATTTGTTCCGTTCCCGTTATTATACCAGCCGGTAGCCGCCTTCATCATGGTTCCAGCAACACTGTCACCGCCAAGGTAAGTGGTAAGTGCACTCCATTCTGCATCCGATGGGATATGCCAGGCATAAGGACAAATTCCCTGTGCCCCTGGTGTCACAGAGCTTCTCATCGCCTCATCCTATTGGTATAACCCGCCGTAAAGGGAACAGTTCGAACTGTCGTCATTAAAGCAATATTTTTCAATAGTCGATTGAGTTGGATCCTGATTTTGACTTCCTGCGATTCGTGTACCGATATTCAGGTTCTCTTTAAGCCAGCACTGGCTGCCGATAAGTACCGAATGGTAAGTGGCATTGCCGTAAAAAACAATCGCCTGTCCGCAAGGCAACCTGGTTGAAAATGTCCGGACTGAACCATATGCAGTTCCCTTTTCATTCGTGACATAGGCCGCAACCTTGTAACTCGTATCATTCATCAGTCCGGACAACTTACTCATGAAGTTGATCCCGGTATCCGTCGTAAACCCGTCACAATGGGAAAGTGACGGAGTCACGCTTGCACTCCAGCAAACCCCGCGGGCGCCCAGGATGCCATTGCCATCGCTGATTATCTGCCCTCCGCATTGTGCGGAAACAGAAGTAATGTTTGTTACCGGATCGGTCGTCACGGATGCAAGGGTCAGAGTGCCTGTGGTAAATTCAATTTGTGAACTGTATAAAACGAACTTCTTATCATCCATTACATAAGAGCGGAGATAATATTGAGTAAGGGTATCAAGCCCTGTTAGTTTAGCGGTAAACTTTCCGGGAGTCAATGAACTTCCCAGCGATAAATGTGCAGAATTAATGTCGGGCAGGGGAGTGGTCGCCCAGCAAAAACCATGATCCGTAAGATTTTTCAGCCCGGCGCTTACGATTGAGGAAGTGACCACCGCCCAGGTTGCTTTCAGCGTATCCACATGTACCGTATCGGAAACAGCTATCCTGCTGCTTCCGGTGGGTGCCTCAGGACTTTTTCTGCACGAC
>CAZUYY010000738.1:0-1617 GCA_964624935.1 uncultured Prolixibacteraceae bacterium | reverse complement strand
TCTTCAATTCATTCCTGGAAGGGAAAGGACCTTTCTTATTCCTGTACTCAATGATATTTCTGGCAAGCTGAGGCCCTACACCTGATACATAAGTCAAAAGCTGCTCGCTTGCAGTATTTACTTCCACTCCAACAGCGTTGACACAGCTTATCACTGTTTCTTCAAGACTTTGCTGCAATGCTGTTTGATTCACATCATGCTGATACTGACCGACACCGATTGACTTCGGATCGATCTTGACCAATTCTGCCAAAGGATCCATCAACCTTCTTCCGATTGAAACGGCGCCTCTCACTGTGACATCGTAATCGGGAAACTCATTTCTTGCAATAGCAGAGGCAGAATAGACCGATGCACCGCTCTCATTCACCATTAATGCAATCAGGTCGCCGGTAAAAGGAATTGACCGGATCAATCGCTCTGTTTCCCTGCCTGCAGTTCCGTTTCCAATTGCAATAGCTTCGATCTTATAAGCGTTAACAAGGCTTTTTAGTTTATGAATGGACTCTTTGACTTCACCTTGAGGAGGATGAGGATAAATAGTCTCATTGTGTAAAAGTCTGCCTTGTTTATCCAGGACTACGATCTTGCATCCGGTGCGAAAACCCGGGTCAATTGCAAGAACATTTTTCTGTCCAAACGGTGGTGCAAGTAACAATTGCCTGAGATTTTCAGCAAAAACATTAATGGCTTCCTGATCGGCATGTTCTTTTGCCCATTGTCTCATTTCGGTTTCCATGGAAGGAAATAACAGCCGTTTACAGGCATCCTTAATCGTCCTTCTAACTAAGTCAGAGGAAGCATTATTCCCATGGATAAAGATTTTTTCCAATATTTCCGTTGCTTTGGTATCATCTACCACTACTGAAACTTTAAGAAAGGATTCACTTTCCCCTCTGAACATCGCCAATACTCTGTGGGATGGTGATTTTGACAGTAGTTCACTGAAATCAAAATAATTCCTGTAATTTGCACCATCCTGTTCCTTACCTTTAGCAACATGGGAACATATTAACCCTTCACGCCGGAACAGTTGACGTATTCTTTTCCGTGCATAAATATGCTCGTTGATCCATTCTGCAATGATATCACAGGCCCCATCAATAGCATCCTCAACATAACTGACTCCTTTCTCAGGATTTATAAATGACCTGGCCAAGGTTTCCAGATTATCCTGCTTTTGTGAAAAAATTATTTTAGCAAGATCCTCCAGACCTTTTTCTTTTGCTATACTGGCACGTGTTTTTCTTTTCGGCTTATAGGGAAGGTAAATATCTTCGAGTTCAGATAAGGCAGTGGCATTATATATTGCTTGTTCAAGTTCCTGAGTCAATTTCTCCTGTTCTGTCAGTGACCGGATAATGGTTTCCCGGCGTGAATCCAGTTCCTTTAATTGATTTAACCGATCGCGGATCCGGCCTATAATGACCTCATCCATGCTACCTGTCAACTCTTTCCGGTACCTTGCAATAAATGGGATGGTTGCACCTTGATCCAGTAGATGGATCGTATTTCGAATGAACGCGGCAGCGATGTTTAATTCTAAGGCCAGAATCGCCGAGTACTTCTCATCTGTCATCGGAGCAGAATTATCTTACTGGTTTGTACCTTTTTTAA
>CAZUYY010000737.1:0-1623 GCA_964624935.1 uncultured Prolixibacteraceae bacterium | reverse complement strand
CCACAAAGTCTGAAAGGCATAGAACAAAAACCCGAACAATTCAACGAAATATCCAACGATTACAAACAATTCAAGGCCTATCTCCAAAAAACATTCCAGTAATTATCTCATAATAATTAACCAAAGCAGACTTTTTAAAATTCTAAAATCCACAATCGTAAATCGTAAATGAAATCGTAATTCGTAATTCGTAATTCGTAATTTAACCCTATGTATATCGTCTGTTCCGACCTTGAAGGCGTCTTCGTCCCCGAAGTATGGATAAATGTCGCCGAAAAAACAGGTATCCCCGAACTGAGGCTCACCACCCGGGATGTCCCTGACTACAATGTCCTGATGAGATCCAGGATCGAAATACTTAAAGAAAAAGGACTGACACTGAAAGACATCCAGAATGTCATCGCACAGATCAGGCCCCTCGACGGCGCCCTCGACTTCATTGACTGGCTGAAAGAACGAACACAGTTGATCGTCGTCTCCGACACCTTCATCCAGTTTGCCGCTCCTTTGATGAAACAACTCGGCCGCCCCACCTTATTCTGCCATTCTCTGGTGATCGATGAAGACAAGATGATAATAGACTACAAGCTCCGCCAGAAAGACCCCAAGAAAAAAACCGCCGAAGCATTACAGGGAATGAACTACCAGGTAATTGGCATGGGCGACTCTTACAACGACATCAGCATGCTTCAGCAATCCGACGTCGGCATCCTCTTCCGCCCCCCGGAAAACGTGATCCATGACTACCCACAGTTGCCAGTAGTCCAGGATTACGAAGAACTAAAAAAGATCTTGGTAAACTATATTTGATCCCGGATGTAGGGTCATGACATTTCATGACCTAAAAAAATCACCACGTCACCACTTCTCCCCGCCCCGAATGGGGAGGGGCCGGGGGAGGGGCTGTAGGCTATTTCAACACATACCCGTACCACAGCCCCACCTGATTCTTCCCATCCATCACGGTAAAAATAAAACCGTTTGCATAAGACAGGGAATATCCCCAGTTGCCATTGCTGACGGCATAGGATTTAACGAAGGCCCCTTTCTTATCATAGACATAGATCTTCCTCGAAAAAGAATGTGCATCCCAGGTATAGATGTGTAGCTTGTCAACAGCAACAGCCGTCGAACCCCATCTTCCCAGTCCCGGATTATCTTTATCATCAGCGCCGAAAGACAAGCCGGAAAAGCTTTTTATTACCGCCCCGTCCTTGAATTTACACAGCGTCAGCGATCCGCCATCCATGATATAGAACGTCTTTCCGTCAGGATCGAGTGCTATTGCACATTGCCCGTTCTTATAAATTTTTTCAAGATGCAGTTCTGTCGTCCCGCTCTCCAGATCAATGATCTTATAAATCTTCATATCAAACGTGGCGATATAAAGATGCTTATCATTCTTGTTATACATGATACTCCTCATATCGAACTTCTTAAATGGATAGCTCTTTACCAACTCCCCCGTGAGACTGTATTTATTGATCTTCCCGTGAGGATTGCCATCCTTGTCCGTTCCGCCATTACAGGTATAATAAAACTTTCCGTCCGAAGTAATATGAGCATTGTGAGTAATCCCCGGTTCATCCTTCAACGTAAAATCAGGCTTCGTAACCTGCGCGG
>CAZUYY010000736.1:0-1624 GCA_964624935.1 uncultured Prolixibacteraceae bacterium | reverse complement strand
AATCTGCCGGATTTTACGGGAGGATCAGCCAGGCTTCATTCTTTCCTGGCGCCTGTGTTTGCCGGTTCGGTGTCTTTATTGAAGATGCCGGAATATAAACCTGTTCCTTCGCTTGAATGGATATTGGCAGTCACCAGCGTCATTTGTGTTGGGATCATGATCCTGTTTGCCTGGTACCGCTTCCTGAAAAGAGAACCCGAAATCAGGGAGGAAGTGGTGCAGCGGTCATTTCTTTCAAGACTTATTTCCCATAAGTACTATATCGATGAGCTTTACGATACTCTTTTTGTCAAGCCGATCCTGAGCCTTTCGAAAGGGTTTCATGCGGTCATCGAGAAAAAGATCATTGATAAGCTTGTTGACGGGGTTGGCGCCCTCGTCATCCGTGCAGGGAATACGATCCGGTACCTCCAGACAGGGCATGTCGGTTTTTATGTATTCATGATGGTAGCCGGGATCATTGCAATCTTGTTTTTTAATCTTGTACTCTAGATGATCACAGGAATTCTGCTCATACTGCCGTTGTTGTTTTCGCTGATCATTTTCAGCCTGAAGGATGAAAAATCGATCCGTTTGCTTGCAATCTCCGGGTCTGTCATTGAATTCCTGGTTTCCCTGTATGGATTGTTTCTCTATTCGACCCAATGCAGTTGCCATTTTCTCCTGAACATCGGCTGGATCGACAGCCTGCATGTGACCCTTCGTTTTGGCGTCGATGGCATCAGCCTGCTGCTGGTTCTTTTGACGACATTCCTTACACCGCTGATCATCCTTTCTTCCCTTGGCCATGACTACAGGAAGCCTGGCGCCTTCTACGGTTTGATAATGTTGATGGAAATGGCATTTATCGGAGTATTCAGCGCTTACGACGGACTGGTGTTCTACATCTTCTGGGAACTGGCGCTCATCCCTGCTTATTTTATCTGTGCGGTGTGGGGTGGCAACGACAGGATCCGCATCACTTTTAAGTTCTTCATTTATACCTTCACCGGCAGCCTGTTCATGCTGGCGGCATTGTTGTATGTGTATTTCAGGACGCCGGCGCCCCATTCCTTCGAGATCATTTACCTCTATGCAGCCCATCTTACCTCGCAGGAACAAGGCTGGATATTCCTCGCATTCTTCCTTGCCTTTGCCATCAAGATCCCCATCTTCCCGTTCCATACCTGGCAGCCGGATACCTATACCGCCGCGCCTGCAGGAGGAACAATGCTGCTTGCCGGGATCATGCTGAAGATGGGAACCTATGGACTCTTACGATTTCTTCTTCCCATGTGTCCTGTTGCATTAAGAGAATGGGGCTGGATCGCCCTTGCACTTTCCGTTACCGGGATCATCTATGCCTCCATCATCGCTATCCGGCAAACAGATATGAAACGGCTCATTGCCTATGCTTCTATCGCCCATGTCGGACTGATCTCGGCCGGGATTTTTGCACTGACACTAAAAGGGATTGAAGGCGCCGTGATCCAGATGGTCTCTCACGGGATCAACATCACGGGATTATTTATCATCATCAGCCTGATAGAAAAAAGGATGAAGACCAGGGAGATCTCACAGATCCAGGGCATGGCGACTCAGGCTCCCTGGCTAGCAGCAATCTTTATGATCCTTCTGCTGGCAA
>CAZUYY010000735.1:0-1627 GCA_964624935.1 uncultured Prolixibacteraceae bacterium | reverse complement strand
AATGCAAGGTTTCGGCAAATAGGAATGCAGGATTTCGGTAAATAAAGATGCAAGGTTGTTCTTTTCTTTTTATACGAACCTATGTTGCTTTTGAAACAGGTGGCCTTCTTTATGCCGGAATGTCAGTCTCGTTTTTCCGGCCCAAACCAAAATTTACCAAATTTACTGGCCGGGTTTGGTCCAGAATCAGTGGCCTACTTTACTCCGGAATAGGTGGCCGAGTGTGTCCAGAATAATCAGCTGGGGGTTTGAGATAGGCCCGGCGAGCTTTTTGCGGGAATATAATATAAGGAGTGAAAGGGGTCGAAAGTTTGAGGCTTCTTGTCCTGATTTCAAAATCAACCACTTACAGCGATCACATCAATTAGGTGGTTTTTTTATTTACGGGTACCGTAAAATGAATCTGGCTATTGTTCCTTTGGCAAGCGCAAACTCCGGGATGGTAATTTTTCGATTTTGAGAAATGAGAACAAGTATCGTTTCAGTGGTTTTCTCCGACATTTTCCCCGACGCAATTCTTTTGTTCTTTTTAAATGACTATTCCAGACAAAGTCCAGAATAGTCATTTTGTCAACAGTAGAGACCAATCCTTACCTAAATGTAATAGATCCGTCGGGGAACTTGTAGAAAATGTCATGTATTAATCAATTTATATTAAAATGTTTATTAAGTTTGTGAGCGCGAAAGGGGTTAGAATGCAACCCCTTTCGCTCCCGATCACTTAAAGAATTAACAAAATGCAGTTTTATAATTATTTAGAAGAGTTCATCGATGACCTTCGCTCCAATGGAAGGTATTCCTTTACTTTGAAGGAGCTTAGAAACCGATATAAGTTCTCACCCGAGGCAATTAAAAAATCTCTTCAGCGACTCAGAAAAAAGAAGAAAATTGTCCAAGTACGCAAAGAATTTTATGTCATTGTGCCACCGGAATACAGTGCAGCAGGGATTATTCCCCCGTCATTCTTTATCCCGGATCTCATGAAATTCATTGACCGTGATTATTACGTAGGTCTTCTCAATGCTGCATCGTATTATGGAGCAGGACATCAACAACCTCAGGAGCATTTCGTAGTCACGGTTCCTCCGACTATTCGCCCTATTCATAATCGTTTGATAAAAATTAGCTTTTGTAAGAAAAAGAACTGGGATAACCGTTTTGTCATTGATCAGAAAACGGAAGCTGGATATTTGAAAATCTCATCACCAGAACTAACAGCATTAGATTTAGTATTTTATCAAGATCGTGTAGGGGGAATTGATAGAATTTCGACTGTTTTACAGGAATTATCCGGACAGATGAAACCAAATGAACTCAGGGATTGTGCAAAAACATACAATGTTACTTCAGTTGTCCAGCGCCTCGGTTTCATATTAGAGAATGTGTTGGAGCAGTCTGATTTGGTTAAGCCAATGAAAAAACTTCTGCATGATACAAAATACTTTCCACTTTTATTGGGCACAAAAGGTCCCAAAATCAAGGGTTTACAAATTGATAATGATTGGAATATTCTTAAAAATATAACCGTCGAACCTGATTTATGATCCCATCTGCATTTATCACCGCAACGATGGTTCTTTTGTCGACAATGTTGTTCTTACATCACCAATCGCTGACTCAATCACAG
>CAZUYY010000734.1:0-1632 GCA_964624935.1 uncultured Prolixibacteraceae bacterium | reverse complement strand
TACGACATTGTTTCTAACCTGGTTATTTAACTCATAATCACCTAAATCCTTAGGGGTAAGCTCACTCCAGTCGATATCTTCATAAGCGATCCCGGCTGCAACCCCAAAGCATAGCTTGGAAGTTGGAAAAATTACCCGGTAAGCAAATGAACCCTTCACATTATAATTGACTGTAGGACCGAGTTCATCGAGGACTGCATCAAATCCTAGTCCAATATGGGGATTACTTAATGGTGTATGGGCCGTTAAGGAAATTGTTCTCGGAGCACCTGGTATGCCCACCCATTGAAGGCGGGTGAGCATATCCGCTGAAAAAAGATCCTGGCTTCCCGCATAAGCAGGGTTTAAATCCAGTTTGTTGTACATGTATTGAGTGAAAAGTGGATCCTGTTGTGCCAAAGCAGCTGTGCTGGTAATCAGGAGAATAATTATTATTATTTTTTTCATTTTTGATATTTTAGATATTGATAACAAATGTAATCGAACAATATATAACCGGGAATTAATTTGAACTTCCCCGGATCAAAACCCACCCGGTCCGGGACCCTCCATTGTTGATTGTTAATATATAGTAGTATGTTCCATCAGGTAAATGTTTGCCTTTATTATCTTCACCTTTCCAGACAGTTGTTGTATTATCATAATGCTGGAAAGATCTGACTTTATCTCCCCAACGATTAAAGATAAGAATATTATTATCCGGAAATTCTTCAATTCCGTCAATTATCCAGGCATCATTGAGACCGTCACCGTTAGGTGTAATGACATTGTGGATTATCAACCAGCTTGCCGCTAATTTTGCACTGATATAGATATAGACTTTAGTGGCACTGCAAACATCCGGGTACTGGTTGTAACAAACAGTGTAGCATAAAGAATCAATCCCTGAAAAATCATGGTCAGGTGTGTAATTGATGGTATTATCACTCAGAACTTCAGCAAGCCCGTGTTCAGGTCCGCCACAGAGAGTAACGCCTACTGTCAGGCTTTTAGAATAAATATCATTGGCAAGTACTTTGAGGTTTATCGGGATATTTACTCCTGTCGTGTCGTAGTCATGCACGGCATCTATCGCTTCTATCCCCAGGTTGATTAAAACTTTCACACTATCCGTATTCTGACAACCAGTCTTCACATCAGTTACAGTCAGGATGAAGGTAACACTATCACCCAGTTTGACTGTTTCCGGGTTTTCGACAGAAGCGTCTAAAAGCAAGGAAGCAGGTTGCCAACTGAACACATAAACACCTGATCCTCCTGATGCCTGACCAAGCAACGTCGTGGAAGTATTCCGAGGGATAGTCTGGTTACTTCCGGCATTTACAGTAAGAGGATTGCTTATCACGATATTCATCTGGCTTGTCGAAAAAGAACTGGTACATCCCCCGGCACCATAAATTGTCAGAGTCATAGTGATGGTTCCTGATTCGCCGGGTGATGGAGTATAAGTAGGTGTCAGTGTTGTTGCCCCCGTAAGGGTGCCTGAACCTGTTGTCGTCCAAAGGATCGAATGGTAATTTTCTGCAGTTGCTCCGGTGATTTTATATGGAACACCTGCACATGTAGATCCATCGGGGCCTGCATCTGAAACAGGGATTCCAGTAAGGATTGTCATGTGAGCCGAAACAGGTG
>CAZUYY010000733.1:0-1638 GCA_964624935.1 uncultured Prolixibacteraceae bacterium | reverse complement strand
CTGCATACCGGCGTAGGGCCGATGATATTTCCCGGTGACCCTGGCAATGGTTCTACAGTCACAGGAAAGAAAGTCGGCCCATTGGCAGTACATCCGTACTGATCAGTATAGTTGACATCGACATCCTGCATCCCCGCAGAATTCCAGGTCACCGTTATCGAGTCTGTTCCCAACCCTGAAGTAATGATACCTCCTGAGGAAACACTCCAGAGATAAGAGGTCATCCCGCATTCAGTGATATAAATATTATCTGTCGTGAAAATACAGGGTGAAGCAGGACCGCTGATCGTGGGAACCGGCAATGGCTCTACATTAATCAGTAATACAGTGGAATTTAAACCTTCGCAGCCATTCCCGTCGGTATAGTTTACCGATACACTCTGTACCCCGGAAAAATTCCATAAAACCGTTACCGTATTATCTGTGGCACTCCCGCCCGCAAGAATAGTCCCTCCCTGTGAAACAGTCCAGATATAGTCGGTCATTCCCGCTGTCGTCGAATATACATTTCCGGTCGATCCGGTACATGGGTACGTGGGGCCTGTGAGTGCTGGAACAGGTAAAGGATGAATAGTCACATTGACCACCGTAGGTGTCACTCCGCTGCAACCATTGCCATCGGTATAATTGACCGAGACCGTTTGTGATCCAAGAGTGTTCCAGGTAACTGTCACTGAATTTGATGTGGAAGTCCCACCCGCGGTTATGGTTCCTCCGGAAGAGACATTCCACGAATAATTATTCATTCCCGTCTGGGTAATGTAAACATTATTGGTCGATCCGATACACGATGATACCGGGCCGGTGATGGAAGGAACAGGAAGGGGTACTACCGTCACCACCAAGGTTGGCGAAAAGAAGGCCATGCAGCCATATGAATTTGAATAGTTGACAGAAACATACTGAGTTCCTGCGACATTCCAGGTAACCGTGACTGTATTGCTTGTGGAAGAGCCTCCTGCTGTGATTGTTCCACCTGCTGAAACAGTCCAGCTATAATTTGTCATCCCGGTCTCTGTCGTATAAACATTTCCGGTTGTTCCCACACAAATGGCTCTAGGTCCTGCGATAGTCGGTGATGGCCTTGGATTCACCGTAACAGTGAATACTGTTGCATTGGCAGCCGTGCACCCATATGAATTTGTATAGTTTACAGTAACAGTCTGAGTGCCCGTTACAGTCCAGGTGACAGTAACCGTATTGCTTGTCGGGGTACCTCCTGCCGTGATCACTCCGCCTGATGAAACTGTCCAGCTATAATTCGTCATCCCTGCCTCTGTCGTATAAACATTTCCGGTCGTTCCGACACAAAGTGCTGCCGGACCTAAGATAGTCGGAGTTGGTCTCGGGTTCACGGTAACATTGAATATTGTCGCATTGGCAGCCGTACAGCCATATGAATTTGAATAGTTGACAGAAACAGTTTGACTTCCCGGTAAATTCCAGGTGACAGTAACCGTATTGCTTGTCGAGTTTCCACCTGCTGTAATCGTACCTCCGGATGAAACAGCCCAACTGTAATTTGTCATCCCTGACTGTGTGGTATATAAATTTCCCGTTGTTCCGGCACAAATGGCAGCAGGGCCTGTGATAGTCGGAGTCGGCCTTGGGTTCACCGTAACAGTGAAGATAGTTGCA
>CAZUYY010000732.1:0-1639 GCA_964624935.1 uncultured Prolixibacteraceae bacterium | reverse complement strand
AGGATTCATTTTCTGTGTCTTTCTGTTTCTTTCTTTTTTTTCCGGACCTATATCCAGGAGCCAGGGACTTCAGTCTTCTGCCGATACTGACAAGCCTGTCAGGGTTGAGATTCCGGTCAAATCAACAGACGAGACATATCACATTATCCCAGTAAGATCTATGGGTGCATTGCTTTACTTCAAAAGCGTAGAAACGGTAAATGATTCTCTGACAAAATGGTATTTTTCGCTCTATGACAAGGATCTTCATCCTCTGTGGCTCAAGAGCGTTCCTTTAAGGTCAGGACTGGAAGTCAGGGATTTTTCAATGGAGAAAGACACGATAACCTTTTTATTTATCGAAAGTGAGAAGACAAAAGGAATTACCTGGTCTGAGATGCTTGTCAGACTTGAATGTAAATCCGGAAAAATTACCGGAAGCAGGTTTGTACTGAATAGCAATCTTATTCCCGTGAAGTTTCTGGTCTTTCATGATCATGTTTTCTTTGGATATAATATTAAGAATGAACCTGCGCATATCCAGATCATCAAAACGTTAACGGGGGAAGTGGCCGATTGTTTGTTGACAAATCAGGGAATAAATTCGACGATAACTGGTTTTATTATCGATACCCTGAGCAATACCATTTATGCGGCCATCCGAAAGACAATTTCGAAAAAGAGCAATGTCAGCGACCTTCTGAAAATAAATTTTACAGGAACAAAAATTTCAGAAACGGAGATCAGTACCATTTCCCCGGCATGGGAAATCAGAAATCTTCAACTTTTCCCCGTTAATACGGATGATCTGCTGGTGATTGCAACTTATTCAGAGGCCGGAAAACAATCTAAAGATGGATTGTCCAATACTTCAACAGGTTTTTTTACCTGCAGGATCAGGAACGGAGTTCAGGCAGATATTCGCTTTACGAGTTTTCTCGAGCTGAAAAATTTCAGGAACGTTTTGACAGATAAGGATCTTGAGACCATTAAAAGAAAAGAAGCAAAGAAAAACGAATCAATGAAAGTCTTTGCTCCGGAAGTGAATTTATTGGTTCATCCGTTAATTGTACACAATGACCAGGTTTTATTTCTTGGAGAAAGTTATATCCCGGAATACCATCCTGAGAACTTTACTGAATTTGACTTCTATGGACGTCCCTATATAAATACCTACAATGTTTTTGACGGGTATCGCTATACAAGCGCTATCGTTGCCGGATTTGACAGGTCGGGCAACTTGAAATGGGATAATTCAATGGAGATCAGGAATCTGATCTCACGTGAATTAAATCCCAAAGTGAATATATTCTGTTCTTCGTCTGACACCATGGTTCTGTGTTATTCGAGCGAAGCAAGGATCGCCTCAAAAATTATCAGGGGAAATGAAGTGCTGGAGAAGCTTGATTTTTCTGCGATGGAACAAATGTACCCGGAAGATAAAATGCTTACTGAAAGTAAAAATTATATGGTCCCGTGGTATGGCCCGTTTTTCCTGTGTTACGGTTTCCAGGAAATCAAAAGCATCAACTCCTCAGAGAATAAGAAAAGAACGGTTTATTACTTTACTAAAGTAAAATTTGAATGATCCCGGAAAGAAAGTTTGCGATCTTAAATTAGTTACTGAATAATTAATAGTTTTTTATCGCAGGTAAGAATG
>CAZUYY010000731.1:0-1645 GCA_964624935.1 uncultured Prolixibacteraceae bacterium | reverse complement strand
CAAAATTTGCACTTACACCTTTTGCTGAAAAAAAGATGCTGTCGCCCATTTTAAACTCTGGCAAGTTTTTCGATTCATGTATTTTCAGATTACTGATATGAACATAACCGGTAAATGGATTAATATAGATCCAGCTCATTTCAACCTGCCTTCCAAGGTATTTCAGCACATACTTTTCTGCCAGGTGTTTTTCTATTGGCGAGAGCAATAGAATAAAAACCGTTACCATGATTAGGATGGAACCGGTAACAATAAGCAATGTTTTTTGTAATCTGTTATTTGCAAATTTCATTTCAAAATAACATAAACCCGGGTCTTGGGTATGCCGCGTTTTCCGGCATTTAATTGTCTGGAAGGAGAATATGTTTATTTGACAATTTCCAGCAGACACTCACACCCACTTCATCGGGGGAAGAACACAATCCTAAAGACAGATGGTTACTGAATGGATATTTATGAATTGCAGGAACGACAATTCCAATAATCGCCCCCAGCCCAAAGCCCACGGCAACATCAGATGGAAAATGATCCAGTGCTCTTATTCGTGCATAGCCTATTGCCAAAGGGGGAACCGAGGCTGCGAGGTACAAAAGATATTTTAATGCTCCGATCTCGGGATGATAATCGCAATATACCTTTACCATGAAAAAAGTAGTGTAGGCACATGAAGCTGTATGTCCGCTATAAAATGAATTGCGGTTGTTTGGATTCTCGCGATCACTGGTAGATAATTGAGAATAGTAAATCACCGGCCGGAAGCGGTTCTGAAACCAAGGTCCAAGAGGGCTATAGTTATAAATCGTAAAAGTAACTGTATGCCCTTCCACATATATAAACAGCAAATGAAGCCAATCCTTGCGGATATTTTTATCAATCATGAGCAAACTGGGTAAAAGAAACACCCCAATCTCACCATCATTGGAAATATTTTCCCACAATGCGCGATTAGATGTTGGTTGTCTTAACGACCATCTGTCAAAAGTGTTAATTAAATCTTTCTGCTGATTTGAATTCGCAAAAGCGAGTTCTGCATCAGTAATAGTTGGCTTGCTTTTTAAGCGCGGGATGGCAAATAAATCTCCAGCCATTCCAACGCAGATTATAGACCCCTCAACAAAGTAGTTAATATGATAAATTTTCGTTTTTAAAGGTTTTGAAGAAGCCTCACTTTTTTTTCCAGTAGAGTCGGGGTTACTGCAAAAAGCACTGACACAAATGATCAGGCCAGCCAATGAACAAAATATGTTTTTCATGACGCACACTATTTATTTTAAGATATGGAGTTTAATTCATCCCTTCTGTCGATCATCTATCATATTTTAAATAATGAATTAATTTTCACTGTACAAAGGTGCAGTGATTGTTTTCGGAATTCCTTACACAATTGCAGAAAAGAATTACATTATTCACACATTTTCATTATGGTCTTTTTTTATTTTTAATCATGTGATCACTTTTTCAAATGTGTGAATGATGTAACTTATTCCCAAAGTTGTGTAACACTTTTCAGAATTAATGGACGCACCTTTGCATTGTGAAAATCCATTCACAATTAAATTTTAAAAAAATGAAAAAGACAAAATTGAACATCCTGACAAAAAAAATGTTTTTACTTTTTTTTATGACTATGATTCTGGTTTCAGTA
>CAZUYY010000730.1:0-1649 GCA_964624935.1 uncultured Prolixibacteraceae bacterium | reverse complement strand
TTCGAGCCAAAACTGCGAAGCGGATTAGTTGTACATTTACTTGATTAGAGGGGGACCCCACCCCCTAACCCCCATAGCCGTCAGGCTAAGGATATAAACAATGGGTTGTCAATAAATAAATATATTTGAGATAAAACAAAAAGAGAGTTTCAATAATATAGCAATTCACCAAAACCGCTAATCATGAAACTCTCAAGTACAAAATGTACCATAGACACCAAAGGTAAAATAATTGGATTAATAAAAGAGTTCTTTGACACAAAATTTATTTCGGAAACGGCCAGGTTAACGAAATTTGTACAACGGAAAAGCAAATTGGAGGCATATTTTTTTTTCTCTGTGTGTTTACGGCCAGGAACGAAGGAACGACGAGTTTGGAAGATTTTTGTAGGGAGCTACAAAAGGATGGGATTGAAATCAGAAAACAAAGTTTGCAGGATCGGTTCAATAAACCGGCAACGTTATTCATTCGAACGATGGTAGAACACGCATTATCGAAGAAGCTGGGATTAGACAGAGAAAAGATCGAATGCCAATTTGAAAGGATTGTAATAGATGATTCAACGGTGTTTCAATTGCCTGAAGAATATTCTGGCACCTATAGAGGCAGTGGAGGAGGAGCCTCCACTGCCGGGATTAAGAATCAATATTGCTATGACTTGCTTTCACAAGAAATTATTGACATTACAGTACAAGAAGGAACTGTACCGGATTGTAAATATCCCTTACAGGACATACGTAAAAATGATTTACGGATAGAAGATCTGGGGTATTTCAGGATAGAAAGGCTCCGGTTAATAAAAGAAGCAAAAGCGTATTTTTTAAGCCGTTTAAAAATGGATGTAACCATTTATATACTGGAAAACGGAATATATAAACAACTGTCCTTACTCAAATTAATAGGCAAAATGCAGGAAAGGGAAATAAGAAGTATTTGGGTTCATATAGGACAAAAAGAGAAATTTCTTACACGGTTAGTTTTAGAAAAAGTGCCAACGCAAGTAGCTAATGAAAAACGGAGGAAGCTGAAAACAGATAAGCAAAATAAGCGTAAATCTATTAGTAAAGAAAGGTTAGCACTCTGTGATGTAAATGCCTATGTAACCAATTGTACTGAGGAACAACTTCCTGATCATTTGACTAGACAGTGCTATAGTTTGAGATGGCAAATAGAAATTGTGTTCAAGGCCTGGAAGTCATTTTTCAAAATTGACAATGTAAAGAAAATGAAAATTGAAAGGTTCGAATGTTTTCACTATGGTTGTCTTATGTGGATTGTGGCCAGTACTCATCTGTTAAGATATTTTAAGTACTTGTATTTACGTAAACATAAGAAAGAAATAAGTGAGTTGAAATTCTTCAAACTAATCGCTTCGATAAAACAAGATATGAAAGATGTAATAAAATCAAACGTGAACCATATCTCAGGCTTTTTAGACCAAATAGAAGGTTTGATAGAAAGAACATGCATCAAAGAGCAAAAGAAAAACAAGCTAACTCCCTTGAAAATACTAGCAAATTTACCTTAGCCTGACGGCTATGCCCCTAACCCCCTCCCCCAAGAGGGAGGGGGAATGACCTCACCCCTGGCCTTATGACCCCACCCCCTAACCCCCTCCCCCAAGAGGGAGGGGGAATGACCTCACCCC
>CAZUYY010000729.1:0-1650 GCA_964624935.1 uncultured Prolixibacteraceae bacterium | reverse complement strand
GGGGAGGGGCCGGAGGTGGGGTACTTTGCGGTAAAAAAAAAGACTCTTTTGCATTCTATTTTTTCTATACCAGTAAATTTACAACTTATTTTACCGTCCTGATAGAAACAACTTCATAATTTAAGGCCTCCTTATCATCAGTTGATGATGAATCCGTCATACTTAAAAAATAACCACAAAGATTAAAAAGATTTACACAAAGTACACAAGGAATTTCTTCTTTGTGACCATTGTGCATTCTTTGTGATCATTGTGGTTAAAATCATTTAAAATTCCCCTGATCGATAGCATTATTTTCTTCTATATTTGTATCCTGTTTATTTTCTCCTTTTTTTGATAAATCATTAAAACACCGCATTATGAAATTCCCTGGAATTATCATCAGTTACCTGTTGACCACGGTTGTGTTTTTTGCCATAGATATGGTCTGGCTCGGTTTGGTTGCTAAAAATATTTACAGGAAATACCTTGGCACCTTTCTCAGCGACACAGTCAACTGGACTGCCGCAATCATTTTTTACCTGATCTTTATCGTGGGCATTTTCATTTTCGTTATCACTCCCGCCGTTAAAGAACAATCTGTAGCCAGAGCTGTCTTACTGGGTGCTGTTTTTGGTTTAATAACTTACGCTACTTATGATCTGACCAACTACGCAACCCTGAAGGGGTTCCCGCTGAATATTGTATTTATCGACCTCGCCTGGGGCACAGTCCTGACAGCCTTGGTTAGTCTGGCGGGATACTATATTGTGAAACTGACGGGTACAATATAATTCCAAGAAACAAGAAACCTTATGAAACTTATCGAAAAAACAATCTTACCGGTTTTGTTAGCAACAATCTGGATCAGTATTTCGGAATTTGTCAGGAATCAGGTTATAGTTGCATCATTTTGGACAAAGCATTACCAGAGCCTGGGTCTGAAATTCCCTTCAGAACCCATTAACGGAGCTATATGGGGAATATGGTCGCTTCTCTTCGCTGTCGCCATTTTCATTATGGCTAAAAAATTCACTATGATACAAACAACTTTCCTTTCCTGGTTCGTAGGTTTCGTATTGATGTGGGTAGTTATAGGCAATCTGGGAGTCTTACCATATGGCCTTCTGTGGTTTGGTGTTCCTTTAAGTATTCTTGAAGCATTTATTGCGACTTTGATCATAAAGAAACTTTCTTAATATCTGAAGTTAAGTAACCTCTGAAATGATAAGAAACAGATTACTTTCCCTCACCGTTTTGGCCATTATTTCAATTACCACATTTGCAACCACCTGGGATGAACCCTGGAAGGACAAGGTGATAAAAGAAGCAGATTCTTTTGTACTGGCAAAGATCAAATCCTTTGATAAAGATGGCGTGAACATTGAAATTATCAAGACATTGGCGGGGAAAGAACTTAGAGGAAGTATTGAAATTACAGATTTTTATCATCTTAATTTGCAGAATAGTCCGGAAGGACACAATGTTCACTTTGACTTTGGTGGCATTAAGGAAAGCTATTTTTTTATTAAAAAAATGAGAAGGGGAAATATTGCATTGCAACACCAACAACAGGTTTTGATTATGTTGAAGGAGGTAAGGTCAATGCGACTTATCGTCACAGTTATCATCAGGCCCTTGTTCCTATTGACATCTATGAGAAAACAATGA
>CAZUYY010000728.1:0-1651 GCA_964624935.1 uncultured Prolixibacteraceae bacterium | reverse complement strand
TCATCCACAATCACCAATTCAGGACAATCCTGAAAGAAAAATTCCCTTCGTTTATCTGATTTTATATAATCAACAGAGATCACCTGGTAGGGAATATGATAGAATACCGAACGGTCATCCGGTAATTTGCGATCCAGTGATGCCGCCGTACTTGAACGGATAATCTCTGCATGAATATCCAGTTTATCTTTTAATTCCCGTTGCCATTGTTCACAAAGATGGGGAAGGCAGATCACTGCAAATCGTCTTATTTCCCCTCGTTCCATTAGTTCTTTAAGGATGATCAATGCTTCCACTGTTTTCCCGACACCAACATCATCGGCAATAAGTAAGCGCACTTTCTCTTGTTTGAGCGCCATAACAAGTGGTACAATCTGGTAGGAGCGGGGCCGGAAGGAAAGTTTCCCCATACAGCGAAAGGGGCCACTGGCATTGCGGAACGAAAGGCGGGTCGCATCAAACAGCATCTTTGCCGTTTGAAAATCGTCTAGGTCATCTATCCCCGGATTAGGGAATCGTGCTTCCTTGATTTGATCACCTGGAGCTTGCAGGGGAACATATACGCCCGTGATCTCCTCCTCCGAACCGCCCATCGGTTTAAGCATTACAAGATCTGCATCGGCAGAAGGAAGAACGATCCATTCCCGGTCGCGAAAAGTAACAAGCTTCCCTGGTTTATATTCCTTCATCTATCTTATTTTTCTGAAGATATCTTTTCTCCGTTCCACAAGCTTTTCAATGGGTTCCAGGTAATGCCATTCAATTACATCATATCCCGAATCCCGGCAACATTGCCGTTTTTTCTGATCCTCCGATTTTATCACAGGATCATCATGCACTGACCCGTGACAAAAAATCAATGAATAGCCATTGGGCGTTTTATAAACGAAATCTGCATTTACAAAACAGCCTTGGACATTTACCTGTGCCTTATCCGGTAATTGGTGTCCGTTTTTATAGAGGTATTCGATCAAAGGTTTCTCAGTAGAGGAGTTGAGGTCATAATGTTCCATCAGATACCGGTACTGTTCCTCCAGTGTCTTTTCTCCGGGTTGATTATCAATCGAACAATCCATCAACCGCTCTAATGCTTCTTTGATAGAGTATCGGTCAAGCTTATCATGATATCTTTGATTGTAATAGGACAGTAGATCATCATAGGTAACTTTTGGTAAATCAGGTCTTGTATCGGTGCGGGTTTCAGGATCGAAATGCAGCACTTTATAAGCTTCGGTAAAGAGCTTCTGCAAAGCAATACTGTTTTCGATCAACTGGGAAAGGACACCGAGACTTCCTTCCGATGCTTCATAAAGGAGAATATTTTTATGTTCCCCTTTGCCCATGATCCAAACGCCGATTTCTCCCTCTTCCACCTGGAATTGTCTTTCAATTGCCCGCTTTAAAGCAAATGAAAGGGAAGCTACTCCTGATTCATCCAGTTTCAATTCTTTAACAGGTTGGATGTATAGTACATCGGCAGTTCCGGTAGTAAAAATCCTGACATTCATTGGTGGATCATCGGGATTGGGAATTTCCAGATCCTTTGCTCTTCTCCACCTGCCGCTCACTCTGCCGATAAGGAATCCTTCCTCATTTCGGGATGCTTTCCATTTTTTGTTAACCTGAATCAGACTTGCCGATTGATTATAAA
>CAZUYY010000727.1:0-1653 GCA_964624935.1 uncultured Prolixibacteraceae bacterium | reverse complement strand
TATTTGGGATGGCGTTAAGATATTTCTAGATAATAATGAAGTATTTAGCTTTGATCCCCTATTTATCAATAAACAAAATAACCAGTTTCCTGAAGACGATTCCGGGAAAATAATTTTTGAAAAAGAAATTGAATGGAATATAACTCACAACGGTAAAAATAAACCTAACAAAGATACCTCAAAAATCCAAATAAAAATTTCATTACTACCTGAATCTTATCGCGAAATTCAGAATAAAGGCGGTCTTCAATTCAAAGGCCGCTATATAGAAGAAAATCAGGGCATCTCCATCTTGAGAAGTAATCGGGAAGTGTACTATGATGAGATTCCCAATTTTGGTGAAGGACGCTTAAAAAGGATCAACTGGGATGATAAAGATCGGTGGTGGGGTTGTGAAATTAGTTTCACTCCTGAATTGGATGAACATTTTACGGTAAAAAATATTAAACGTGGTGCAATACCCGCCAAAGACTTAAAGGTTGCACTTTATTCGATCATCAGACCTGTTCGAGATGCCTGCACTGAACAAGTCCAGGCGCATTGGGGAAGGAACAGGGCGGAATTGGAACGGAAAAAATTTCAAACCGGTGATGATTTACCGACAACACATGCTACAGCAGAAATTATTGCAAAAACAACAAAAACTCCTGAAAAACCAAAAGCGGGGAAAAATCTCACTCTAGAGGAGCAAGAGAATAGACTTGAAAATCTTACTCGAGAACTTGATGAAACAGATGCGGCAAAATGGAGAGTGAAATTCGAAAGTCAGCCTTTTACAATTATGGATGGTCATTGGAAAGGAGATACATTTATTGACATGAGTTATACCGAAGGGAAAGCAGTTCTGCAATATAATATGAATCATGTTTTTTTCGAGGAGATTAGCAATGTTAGGAAACAACTTCAGAATTTGGACGATCCAACAAAGGCAATCAGATTAGCTAAAAAAATGCACGAACTGATCGATATTTTAATGATGTCATTTGTCCGATCTCGGCAAGGATTTGATGAAGATTCAGAATACACCGTAAAACAAATTATGGAATATGTTGTTCGTGACTGGGGTCGATATCTAAATACATACACCCAGACTTATGAAAAAGAACATTTATTTGAAGAAGATATATGATCAATCGTCTCCAAATCCAGGAACTTCAGGATCTTGTTGGGAAGGAAACCCTTCAAAGACTCGAAACAATAATTCATTTTATTCCGAATAGTGGAATTGATAATCCGAACGATATTTATGAAAAACAAAATTTAGAGAGAATCTTTCTCTCTTTCTCCGGTCAGGATGCGTTTCAAAAAGAAAATTTTCGCAAAAAGATAATTAGTCGACTGTCGGATAAAGAATTGCGTTCTCTCGCACAAAATATGGGCTTGCCACATAATCTTGCCTTCAATGAACTTGTTGATTTGATTGTGAAACAACCTTGGGCTGACAATAACGAAACTAAAACTTTTATCGATTTTTTCAAGTTGCCTGAGAATTATTGTCCCAGCCCCCGTACGGCTCTGGCAAATATTGAAACAGTGAAAAAACCTGAAAGTCCATTTAAATCCCTTAAGGATTATCAGAGTGAAATCTACATAAATGTAGTAAAAAAATTGGAAAACCCTTTACAAAAAATATTAATTCAGATGCCGACAGGG
>CAZUYY010000726.1:0-1653 GCA_964624935.1 uncultured Prolixibacteraceae bacterium | reverse complement strand
TTTAATGAATTCACCTGATATTCAAGGTGAAACAGAAGAAACCTCTTGGATAAGAATCGTTAGTAAATACAATCGACCCAATTCTCTAAAGAGCTGGCTGCAGTTTTCAATTAACCTTTTCCTCTATTCGGTTATCTGGGTTTTAATGTTCGAAAGCCTTTCCCTGTCCTATTGGATCACATTGGGGCTTTCAATCCCCGCAGCAGGTATGCTGGTGCGTTTATTCATCATTTATCATGATTGCGGACATGGGTCTTACTTCAAATCAAGGAAATTGAGGGATCTTATCGGAATTTTTTTTGGGATCCTTACGTTCACACCTTTATTTTACCCAGGGCGGCTTTGGAGGTGGCTTTGGTTTGTGTTTAGGTGCAGGCTTTTTAGGTCCTTTTGGTTTAGGAGGAGTTGGGGGCTTTGGAGGAGGTTTGGGGTTTTGAATCTCTGATCGGGTAATAGTGGATGCGTTAGTCAGGTTAATTCCCAACATTACGCTTACTGTAAAAACGAGTGCAAGTGCAAGAATAACCTTTCTCATTGTTTGATAATTTATAACAAAGATAACGAATTACAGGACGATCGGATCACTTTAGCCATGATTTTTTATTGAGAAAAGAAAAAATATTTTCATGATTATTTTTATGAATCATCGGGTTGGTCTTCTGGTTTCTGTTATCTTTGAATCTGAAAATGTCCAAAGGGAAAATTTTTCCGGACAATCAGAAATACAATCAATTAAGAGAAACTTCAAATGTGTTTAGCAATTCCTGCAAGAGTGATACGTATTGATGGGACAAGCGCCCTGGTCGCAATTGAGGACGTTGAGTATCAGGCGAGCCTTTTGCTGCTGGAAGACGTTCATCCCGGTGATTTTGTAATGCTGCATGCCGGTTTTGCTATCGAAAAGGTGGACGCGGAAGAGGCAGCAGAGATGATAAGACTTTTGAATGAAATTGAAAATTATGACCCTCAATAGTCCTTGATGAATTATCTCCAGGAATACAGAAAAAAAGAGTTGGTTCTCGCTATTTCACACGAATTGAGAACTCTGTCAAAAACAGAGATCACCCTGATGGAAGTGTGTGGAGGGCATACTGCAGCTATTCACAGATTTGGACTTCCTTCACTGTTACCTCCCAATATCCTGTTGCTTTCAGGTCCGGGTTGTCCTGTTTGCGTTTCCAGCCAACATTTCCTTGATACGGCCATCGCATTTAGTAAACTTCCTGATGTCATGATAACCACCTATGGTGATCTGATCCGTGTGCCGGGTTCAGAAAGCTCCCTTGAGAAAGAGAAAGCAAATGGTCATGATATCAGGATTATTTATTCAGCCCTTGAATCCCTTGATCTTGCTAAGAAAAACCCCGAAAAAAAAGTCGTTTTCCTTGGAATAGGTTTTGAAACAACCGCTCCTGCCACAGCAGCAGTTATTCTCGAGGCTGAAAAAGAGAAACTGACCAACTTTTTTGTGTTAAGTGCACATAAAGTTATGCCTCCGGTCATGAAGGCACTGGTTGAGGATGGGGTAAAGATTGACGGATTTATTGCTCCCGGTCATGTGAGCGCCATAACCGGAACAAATATTTATAATGATCTGGCTGGTGTTTATGGATTGGGAGTTGTTGTTACAGGATTTGAACCGGTTGATTTGAT
>CAZUYY010000725.1:0-1654 GCA_964624935.1 uncultured Prolixibacteraceae bacterium | reverse complement strand
TTTATTGGTCTGGTATCTGGTTTTGACAGGGAGACGCAACGAAAGGTTGCGTTACGATCAGTCATTGTTGCATTTGTAATTGTAGCCATTTTCTGCATTTTCGGACATATCATTTTCCGGCTGTTCGGAATCACCCTTCCTGCATTCCAGATTGCCGGAGGAGTGATTGTTTTTATTATAGGGTTTAACCTTCTTAATGCAAAGGATTCGATGATGCATTCCCAGGCGCCCATGGCCCGCGAAGATATGCAGAAGATAGCTGAAGATATGGCAATAACACCCTTGGGAACTCCGCTTCTGGCAGGCCCCGGTACCATTTCTGCGGCAATGAATTTTGTCGGTGCTGGAAAAGCAGTAGGGAATGCGGTTCTTGTAATTTCAATGTTTGCCATGATGTGTTTCATAACTTATCTGCTTTTCCTTTCCAGCCACAAATTAGCAGCACGCATAAATCCCGGAATTCTTAAGGTTGTCACCCGTGTCATGGGCTTGATCCTTGCTGTTATTGCAGTCCAGATGCTGATCACCGGTATCGAAGGAACGATTCATCTTTATCAATAGATCCTGCCAATGAATAGTCCGAGACTTGCTTTTTTTATATGCCTGTCACTTCTTGTTTTTATGTTTTCCTCATGCAAAAATGAAATAAAAGAGTACTATCCTGACGGGAAGCTGAAATCAATAGTGCACATGAAAGGAGGAAAATATTATGGCAAATCGGTTTATTATTACCAATCAGGGGACATACAACTTGAATGTTTTTATAAGGACAATCTTTTGCAGGGACCTCTGATCAGATATTATAATTATAAAAAAAAGAAGGATGAACAGAACTATGATAAAGGGAACCTTGATGGTCTTTCAACAGAATGGTACGAAGAAGGCGGTAAATTATCAGAAGCCACATACATGAATGGCGTGCTCAACGGACCTTATCGTGAATACAATACAAACAACCGCTTAAAAGTCCAGGGCCAGTACCTGCAAGGTTTTTTTACCGGAAAATGGCTTTATTATGATCTCAGCGGAGATATCAGAGGGGAGGGCCAATTCATCCATGGAACAGGGAAACAACGTTCCTTTTACCCAAACGGCAAAGTCAACCATGAGATCCATTATAAAGATAATCTAAAGGATGGAGAAGAAATAGAATATGATCTTTCCGGAAAAATAATTTCAATAAAAATATTCAGCCACGATACTCTGACCAAAAACCTCCGTTAATAATTTCCTTGGACTGCCGACAGGAGGACAAGCGGACAAGAGTAACAAAGTGACAGGGTAATAAAGGAAAAAAACAAATATCCAGATTGCCGACTGAGGATTGAGGACTGAAACTACCGATAATTTCCTTTGTTAACTCCTTTAATTTCCTTAATTTTGCACCGTCTTTCGTGATTTAAATAAAAAACATTTTTTATATATATTATTAAAATCTTTAAATTATTACACCATGAATCTAGAGAAAATCATGAACGACCTGGAGAAAAAGAATCCGGGCGAGGTGGAGTACCTTCAGGCAGTGCGGGAAGTACTTGAATCCATTGAAGAAGTTTACAATGAAAACCCTCATTTTGAATCCGCAAGCATCATCGAACGTCTTGTCGATCCTGACAGGATTTATACTTTTAAGATCAGTTGGGTTGACGATAAT
>CAZUYY010000724.1:0-1656 GCA_964624935.1 uncultured Prolixibacteraceae bacterium | reverse complement strand
ATATGGTTCAATTCGGGTTTTCAGCAGGATTTATCTTAAGGCTGGGAAATTGAATAGAATGACCAAAGTTGGCAGTCAGCAGGGGTGTTAATGCGTTATCGGGCTGTTTACGTCACAGACTGGTGGACATGGGCCCAATCTTGTGGCAGGGGCGCTGTAGATGGTGTTTGTGAGGTCTGAACCGGAAGTACCGGTATTATCAATGGCCACGATAATTCCAATTCTTGTGTTTGTAGTAGTATCATACCCGCAATAAATCCGGAAACCTGACAGGGCCGGGACAGAAGTAAGAAGATTTGACATTGCTGTCAGGTCGGCTTTGTCAAGGGTGAATCCATAAGCTGCATTCGTGTTGAGGGACCCACTCTTGTTGGAATTTTTAAAACATGCATTTGCCTGTTTAACTGTAAGTGTTGGTAATGCCGGATTTGAAGGACTTCTGAAGGAAAACAATCCCATTAAAAAAAATCCTGCCAGGGCGCCTGCCATGAACATGCCAGACATCCACAAAAGTTTTTTTGTTTTCATAGTCTCACGTTAATTGTTAATAATATGTAGTCATATAACCACCATAAAGATATGACATTTTTTAATATTATGATCAGGAATTATCATTGCATGTAGAATCAGTCAAAAAATTGTTTATTCTAGCCAAAGATACGGTGCGGCAAGCTCATCTGGCTGGTCTAAACGAATAAAGAATGGAAGAGGTTATTCATTCACGCAACAATAATCACAGAACAACAAGGTGTTTTCAAGATGTACCGGCAGAATTATTTCTTCTGCTGGTTTTGGTTTATTGTATGGGAGTTTCCTGTACAAAAAAGAATGAGAATAAGACCCTGTTGGGCAAGGAATATCCAAAGACAGAAGCCGATAGTATCGTTGTAAAGAAACTTACTGCGCTCGCCAATTATTATTACGATTACTTGGGAGATGAAAAAATAGCGGATAGCCTGAGCGATGAAGCAATTCATATAGCTGAAATGAGTTTCCGGCCGGCATTCCAGCTAAACGCCTACTTTTCTTATTTTGACAATAACGAATTCGACCTGTCAAATTTTAAGAAAGCCCAGGATTATGGTCTGAAGGCGATTCAGATTGCCGGTATGCTGAATGATCCTGAAAAAGAATGGAGAGCATATAAGAATCTGGTAAAACTCTACCTGGCAGTAAATAAATTCAATATGGCGCTTCAATACAGCTACGCTGCAATCGGAAGAGCACGTGCCATGGAAAACAATGCCCTGAGCGCCGAAAGTTACCTTTTGTTTGCCAGAAGCCTTGAAGGAAAAAACCAGCAAGATCTTGCCAATAATTATTATCAAAATGCAACAGAACTTGCTGAGAAATTAAAAGATCCGGTCTTGCAGATAAAATGTTACCATGAGCTGTTCCGGTTTTATTTGGCGAATAAGCTTTTCAATCAGGCATTGCTTTATAAGTGGAAAGAAGGCCAGCTTGTCAAGAGCATTTTTTGGATGGATACTATAAAGCAAATGTGGATTGAATGGGATTTATTGTCGATCCAACGGAATATGAATGTTCCCCTGGAGGAAAAGAAGTTCCGGGAGATTCTTGATTTTTCCATCCGGCATAAAGCCGATAGACTGAAAGAATATACTTTTGCACTTTACCGTTCCTACCTGCTGGATG
>CAZUYY010000723.1:0-1660 GCA_964624935.1 uncultured Prolixibacteraceae bacterium | reverse complement strand
ATAAAGCTGTTCAGCGTCGGTATAGGGCAACCTTAATTGCCGCATGGTCTGAAAGGCCTGTTCATATGCATACGACCCAGGACTGTTAAAATCAAAATGGCATAATCCGCATAGGGTCTGCATATGCAATTTCTGATTATTCTCATACCGGTCGAATCGTTTGGTCATGAAATGTGCCCTCCCTCCTTCAGGTAACAATCTTGATTCAGACATGTTTATTCCGCAGTCAACTGCCATTTTATAATATGCATATTCAATCCGTCCATATCCCTTCGGATCTCCCAGGATGTCATTGGTTACTCCATCTAACTTGATAATCCAATGAGAGAATCCCCCGGGGGCAAGCAACTGGCCTGAGACAACTTTGCCTGTTTCTTCATTCCATGCAATGATTGCCTTTGCCCGGGCACCCCCTGCGGAAGTGCCGACAAGGAGAATTTCCTGCAATGCTTTTCCTGCATCTTTCGCAAGATCGGCAGCTAATCCTTCTTTCCGGGCCAGGGCATCTTTCGCTAACCTTACCAGATCGTCAATTTCAATGGGCTGGGGTGTATTTTTTCCTCTCCTGATCATCGGTTCAAATTCCAGGGCACCCATTCCCCTGTTGCCAACGTAACATAGTCGTTCAACAGGGTTCATACTTTCAGGGGTTCTACCCTGTGTTGCAAGCCAGATATCTATCAACCGGTTTCCGAATCTGTCCGGGAGAGAATCAGCAAGTAAACCGGGTAAACCGTAATAGGTTTCTTTAGGGATAGCCGGAAAGTTGAATATTCGTGATCCTTGAGACAGTGTTGAAAGCGGCATGGTAACAGGAGCCAGGTTCAACCCCTGTTTTAAAAAAGATGGATCAAATTCAAAACTTGCATACCCTTCCTCTTCCTGCCAGGCGACTGCTCCAACCAATTGTCCCCATAGTTTGACAAGTGCGACGTTTACCATGTGATTCCCTCCGGATCCTGATGACTATTCTTATTGATTTTTGAGATTGAGGCTCTTTTTCGAACCAATTTTTCTTTCCTTGCCAGTTTTAACGGGCTTATAACTGCCACATCAGACAAGGAATTAAGCGTTTCTAACTTTTCCAGCCCCCTCAGTACCTGGATAAAACTGATCAGGCTTGATGCCCGTCCGTTTTCCATCTCACTGATGGTGCTTCGGTAGAGACCCACCTTATCTGCCAATTGCTGTTGGGAAATGTTCTTTTGCAGACGTATGCGCTTGATCAGGCCGCCGATCTCAATTATAATGGCAGAATCACTCATTGCATACCAATTGTTAATGTTGCTTGAAAAGGTCATAATTATAGGTATTATATCTTTATGTTGTTATTTCGCAACAAATGTACAAAATATTTCATATTTTGTCAAGTAATGAAGAATCGAAGACAGAGGTCAGAGGGCGGAGGGCGGAAAATGGAGGATGGAGGATTGGGGATTTTTTAACCACAAAGGACACTAAGGAGGCACAAAGATCACAAAGTGATAGTGTGAAGTGTGAAGTGCGAAGTTCAAAAACACCTCACGCCACGGTTCTGACAGCCCCACCCCCTAACCCCCTCCCCCAAGAGGGAGGGGGAATTTCGTGGCACGTGGCTCAAGGCACCTGACAGCCCCTCCCCCGGCCCCTCCCCATTCGGGGCGGGGAGTTTCGTGACGAG
>CAZUYY010000722.1:0-1661 GCA_964624935.1 uncultured Prolixibacteraceae bacterium | reverse complement strand
AATTGTTCGTGCAAATGTTGTAGACCGTGTCAATATCGGATTGGATTATTTTGATGGAAGTATTAACCGGATAGGGGCGTATGTAGCCGGTATCAGGGCAGCCCAACTGGCCTTTCTTTTTGCCTTTCTTGAACCTGTAAACATGTTGAAAAAACTCGAAGAAGAGAAGAAGTACTTTGAGCGTCTTGCTTTACTGGAAATCCTTAAATCAAAGCCTTTCGGAGCAGTTTATGATTATTATTGCATGAACAACAATGTGGTGGTTGGAGAAGATTATATCACTGAAATTCAGAAGTACGAAACCGATGTTTTGAATAAAAGAACATAAAACCCCACCCCCGGCCCCTCCCCCAAGAGGGAGGGGAGTTGAGACAATATTTTTTAATCTCTTGCAAATTGAAAAATCGAAACCTTCTTTTTATTGGATTATTATTAATCCCTTTCTTGACCACCTTTGGGCAGGTTAAAATTTGTAACTTATTAACAGAAAACCGTATCCATCCAATCGGACTGGATATGACCCGGCCAAGGTTTAGCTGGCAACTGACTTCTGATAAAAGGAATGTTATTCAGACAGCTTATGAATTAAAAGTGAGCAACGACATTTCTGACCTTTCAAAGGAGAAAAAGTTAATCTGGCATTCAAATAAAGTAGTATCTGATTCTTCAGTATATGTGACCTATAAAGGAGCTGATCTTCAATCAGGCACCAGATACTACTGGCAGGTGAGGGTATGGGATAATCATGGACGGGTTTCCGGCTGGAGTCAGATTGCTTTCTGGCAAACCGCTTTCCTTTCAACAAATGAATGGAAAGCCAAATGGATCATGCAGGATACAATCAGGTTCGCTAATTCTGACACCTGTCCGATATTTCGTAAAACATTCACAGTTGGAAAAAAGATTCAAACGGCTACTGCTTATATCTCAGCCCAGGGACTGTATGACGCACAAATAAATGGTAAACGGATAGGTGATGCATTTCTGACCCCCGGCTGGACTGACTACCGAAAAAGGATCCAATACCAGGTTTATGATCTGACTGAAAATATCAATCAAGGTAATAACGCTATCGGTGTAACTCTTGGAAATGGATGGTATACGGGATTTATTGCATGGGGGAAACATAATCACGAGTACGGAAAATATACAGCCTTACTTTTTCAACTTGAGATAAGGTACACCGATGGGACGAGTCAGATAATAGCTTCTGATGAAAGCTGGAAATCATCCACAGGCTCAATTTTAAGTTCGGAAATTTATCATGGTGAAACTATTGACAATCGGTATGAAAAGGAAGGCTGGACAAAGCCAGACTATGATGACTCAAAATGGGTCTTTGTAAATATTCTCCAGGCTCCCGGTATAAATCTGGTTGCAACCTATAACGAACCTGTAAGAAAACATGAACAATTTAAACCCGTTAAAATTTTCAAAACCCCATCGGGTGAACAGGTCATTGATTTTGGTCAGAATCTCGTTGGTTTTGTAACCGTTAAAATTTCCGGGAAACAAGGAGATAAAATCACCATCCAACATGCGGAAATTCTGGATAAGGCCGGTAATTTCTACACTAAGAATCTCCGGGCAGCAAAAGCTACGGATAACTATATACTCAAAGGAGAAGGCACAGAAACTTTTGAACCTCATTTTACTTTTCA
>CAZUYY010000721.1:0-1661 GCA_964624935.1 uncultured Prolixibacteraceae bacterium | reverse complement strand
TGCAACAAGATAAGAGTTAACATTCACCATGGCTGAGCAACCTTCAAAATATTTGACATTCGTCCAGGATATCCCATAGTCTGTTGAACGGTAAATTCCGGTCCAGCCATCTGAGAAAAAAATTGTAGAACCATTTTGCATAAAAGAAGTATAATCATATGAGTTCTGGTTCGCGTTAAAACTCATTGTCCATGTGGATCCGTAATCGTCGGACCTGTAAATCGAAGTGGTTGTTAAAGCAAAAATGTAATTGTCCGTCGTGCCTAATACAGCCACAAGCGTATCTCCAAGGCCGTTATTGACTCGTGTCCAGCTATTGCCGTCATCAGAGGATCTCCACACTCCATTGCCTGTTCCTAAAAAAAGATATTGACCCTGGGTAGTGAAAGAAGTGACAAAGAATTTAGCAGACAGAGGTAAACCTGAGTTGGCTTCCTCCCAATAATCTCCCTTGTTACTTGTCCGGTACACATTACCGTATGGGTTATTCCCGTATGTGCCAACGGATGTCGCGGCAAAGACCATATTATCTTTAAATACATATCCACACAAATAGAGGTCCGGCAGAGGAACGGTTGTTTGCTGCCACTGCGCTTTAAGCATGACAGGGAATAGCAGCATGATTAAGAATGGAATAAATGTTTTCATTGGGATTATTTTTTGAATGATGAAATACAATGCAAATTAAAGCCCATTCGGAAAAGTATTTCTTTACCGCAAAGAACCCCACCCCCGGCCTTAATGACCCCTCCCCCGGCCCCTCCCCCAAGAGGGAGGGGAGTTATATCGTTGAAATCGAACCTTTTGCGTCTTAGTGATTTTGCGGTAAAAAAAGACTTTTCAGAGTGGGATCAGGATTATAATTTCAAGGAATATATGGATAAATTTTTTTTCAGTGTAATACAATCAGCAATATGATTTCTAAGATGTTTATCTTTGATCCTTTTTAGATCTTTAACAAAACTTTTATCGATCTTAACGATCATTTTTCACGGAGAGATTTAATAACCTGAACAGTATCGTCATATTCCCCGGTTTCACCATTTTTGATGGCTTTAAGCAAAGCAATATCCTCGATCTCTGTAATTTTAAGCTTTCGTGTTTTAAGGCCAAATTTCCGGGCAATTCCTGCAATCAGCCTCATCTCCGCTTTTTTATCCCCGGTAAGAATGAATGTTTCCATAAGTATAACAATTTGAAGAGCTCAAATTTACAAAAAAATACGTTCTATTACGAATTACGATTGCATTTCCGCTCCGGCACATCCAAATAAGATTTAGCCCTAATACCCAATACCCAACACCTAACACCCGGTATCAGAATGTTCCTCCAATACTCAGGGTAAAATTAATGGTTCCAAGGTTTTGGTACACGCTTACTTTCTCGGGCGGATTGTAATGATACAACATCGGATATGGATCAAGTGAATTTGGATTTTCCTGCGAGATGATCATGGTATGCCTGTCCTGCATAGCCCCGAATCCGAATTCAACCTGAAGAAATACATGATATAATGCATATTTGTACCCGGCATCAATGAACTCGCCAAAAACAGTTAGCTTGTCGATCATCTTTCTCCAGTCATAATAGCCATCCCCCTGGTCAATCCATTTAGTGACCTGTGTCGAATCAATGGACATGTGTTTATAAACAAACTTGAA
>CAZUYY010000720.1:0-1672 GCA_964624935.1 uncultured Prolixibacteraceae bacterium | reverse complement strand
GGCTAAATCTTATTTTGATGTGCTGGACATAATAATTAGCTTTGTAAAAACAAAGTTATATGGCAACATCAGAATTAGTTGATTTGTTACTTGGGTTAATTGCCCCGCAAGAGATTATCAAGAATTTTACGGTAGTAAAGATCGTAGAATCTAAAACTGCAATAACGATAGTTTTCGAGGAAAAAACAGATCGAATCCCAGAAGAACTCAAGGGGAAAGAAGTTGTATCAGATGGTTTTCTAAACACCTTGGAATTACAAACATTTCCATTGAAGGACAAGACTGTTTATTTTGCAATAAAGCGCAGGCGGTGGAAGGGAAAATCGACAGAAGGAAAAAGTTATAGCAACACCTATGATCTGCACGATCCAGGGATGAAAACCACCAAAGAGTTTGGTGCTTTTTTAAAAGAGGAGCTTGGATTGCAACCCACTGAATATAACGAGCTTTGGAGAAGCCTTACAGATCAAGGGTAGTACCTTGCACCGATGGTACAGAGATGTATTAAGTGACTATGCGAAGGATGGTGGGGCCAGTGTTCATCGAGATGACATGAAAATACAAAATGGGAAGAAAGAGACAGTGATCGAAGTTCCTATTCTGCGTAAAGAAAATTTTGGTTCTAAAATGGCCATTGATGAAAAGCATTTAGGCGAAGATTTTTACACTGTGGTCAGTAATAGGGAAACAGGAAAGATTGCAGTACTCTGCAAGAGTGTTGTGTTCTCAGAAATCAAACATGTTCTACAACAATGTCAGACACAGGCAGAAGTGGTCAAAAGTATAACCAGGGATTTTTCTTCGCTTTTTGCCAAAGTATGTACCGAATTATTTCCAAGCGCAATTCAGACTGGTGATAAATTTCATGTTATCCGTCAGTTGATGGAAGATCACCAGGCGGTAAGGATTCGTTACCGGCAGAAAGAACTGGACAAACAAAGAAAAGCCTATCAGGAGTTTAAAAAAT
The DNA here is from genome assembly GCA_964624935.1 of uncultured Prolixibacteraceae bacterium. Classification (GTDB taxonomy): domain Bacteria; phylum Bacteroidota; class Bacteroidia; order Bacteroidales; family FEN-979; genus FEN-979. The sequence goes on along the minus strand of CAZUYY010000720.1, from coordinate 705 downwards.
CAGAACAGGTCAGATTACAAGAAAGTGAAAGAACCGGTGAGCGGTTTAAGCCAGGGAAGTTCCATTATCAGGAAGAACGACTTGACAACGGGGAAACACCCCTTGAAATTCTTGCCAGAAGTCGATATCTGCTATTCAAATACCCAGATCAATGGACTCGGTCGCAACAGAAAAGAGCAGACACTTTATTCAGATATTACCCTGAAATCAAACAAGCTTATGCATTATGCTGTCAGTTCAGGGATTGGTTAAGTAAAAAGAATATCGGCAAACATTATCTGGAAAGTGACAAACAACTTCATAAATGGTATGAAGATGTTGAAAATGCTGACATTGACGAATTACTCAATTTCAAACATCTGGTCGAAACCCAAGAAGACATTATCCGAAACTACTTCCTCCAAGGTGAAACAAATGCAATTGCCGAAGCTATTAACAACAAAATCCAGAAATTTATATCCTCAAATCAGGGTACAAGAGATAGGGATTTCTTCTTCTTTAGATTAGCCAATTATTACGCCTAGCACATCAAAATAAGATTTAGCCCCAAGTTATCGTCAATTCCGGTCGCAAAAAACCACATGGAGTGAATTTATCACCCGCCAGGATTTCTTTAAGGAAGTTCACATTGATGTTTACCTATTTCTTGCTTCGGGTGCTGATTCCGAATGGAAGATATAAAGGGCAGAAGCTTAAAAAGCTGGT
>CAZUYY010000719.1:0-1673 GCA_964624935.1 uncultured Prolixibacteraceae bacterium | reverse complement strand
GAAATACCGCTCCTATGGAGCGGCTTTTTGATGGATGGAATTTCCCTGCTACCGTAATACCGCTCCTATGGAGCGGCTCTTTGATGGATAGAATCTCCCTGCTACCGAAATACCGCTCCTATGGAGCGGCTTTTTGATGGATGGAATTTCCCTGCTACCGTAATACCGCTCCTATGGAGCGGCTTTTTGATGGATGAAATTTCCATGCTACCATAATAACGCTCCAATGGACCGATCTTGGTAATTGTGAGATAGGTGAATTTGCTCCGTAGGAGCAATATTTTGGTAGCTGCATTTGGAATTAAGTTTTCCCCGCTCCAGCGGAGCGGTACTTTCATAGGGAGCTATTCGAAAAAATCAAACAAATACCTTGGATCAAAATCAATTTCCATCTTTTTTAACATATCCAGATATTCATCTCTGAAAGATTTTTTCTTATGATGATTTTCCTGATTGAGAATATAATTTATTACCTGGCTTCTGTCAGACCTGCTATACGCAAAGATTCCATAACCTTCCTGCCATTGAAATTTTCTTCTTAAAAACTTGTTTTCATTGACAAAATTTGACGACTCTACTTTTAGTATTTTGACAAATTCAGGAATATATAGCGTAGGTTGCATACCGAAAAAGATATGGATGTGATCAGAAACCCCGTTTACTGCAAGTGATTTCTGCTTTTTCCCGATAATTATTCCAAAAATATATTTGAATAATTGTTCACGGAATTCAGGAAGAATAAGTGATTCCCGGTTTCTGACCGCAAACACTAAATGCATATCTATCTGACTAAAAGTATTTGGCATAAGGTTTTCCCCTTTATCGGTCCAATCCGAAAAGGTAATCCGGTTTGTCAAAAAATTAATGGTTATTCCACTCCTATGGAGCCTTTTGATGAATTGGATCTCTTTGCTACCGAAATACCGCTCCTATGGAGCGGGTTGTGATGGTTGTAATCTCCCTGCTAACAAAATACCGCACCGATGGAGCGACTGATGGATTTGTGGGTACTCTATGCTATGATAATAACGCTTCTATTGAGGGATCTTTTTATCATTGGGATAGTTTAACTTGCTTACTAGGAGCAATATATTCGTAACTGTAACTGGAGTTTGATTTTATTCGCTCCAGCGAAGCGATATTTTCGTAGCGTCAATGTGGCATTCAGATTCCCCCCGCTCCATCGGAGCCATATTTTCGTAGCAGTAATTGGAGTTTGATTTTATTCGCTCCATCGGAGCGATATTTTCGTAGCATTAATGTGACATTCAGATTTCCCCCGCTCCAGCGGAGCGGTATTATGAAAACGCAGCAATGTTCATTCCACCATTACCTTCTCGCCGGCAACCATTTGATTATTGTACTCCAGCTTGAAATAATACAACCCTCTTGTCCACCCTGAAACATCCATTTGTAGCACTTGTTGTGATTGTTGGATTTCTTTTTCAAACAACATCTTACCTTCTAAATTATAAAACTCGAACATAGTTGATTTCCAGTGATAGTATACGGTTGTAGATCCAAACCCAGACTGACCGGTTTTTACGACAATATATTTTGGGAACTCAACTGTTATTATCTGAGTAGCAGGATTTGGAAAGACTTTTAATGCTGTTGTTAGATTGGTCAAAGGTTCCTTCAAACCCACGAGTTCATCACAATTTGGATTGAAG
>CAZUYY010000718.1:0-1680 GCA_964624935.1 uncultured Prolixibacteraceae bacterium | reverse complement strand
CAATCGTAAAAGAATTTCCTTATACCCTTGAGTGTAAGTTGGTCAGAGAGGTCAGGCTTGGCTCACATACCATGTTCATTGGAGAAATTGTCGGAATGGTTGCTGATAGCGAGGTTCTAAATCCTAAACAGCTACCGGACATTGAGAAAGTCAGACCTATGTTGTTCTCATCTGGGGATATGGGGTATTATAATATCGGGAAAAAACTTGGTGATTCGTTTTCTGTCGGAAACGAGTTGAAACAAAAATGAGATAAAGATTTAAAATCCGTTCATTTCCTCAATAAAATCAACTGCTTTCAGGTAATCTGGAATGAATATAAAGTTGGATAATTGGGCAGTTAAGGGTACCCGTTCAAGTGCGAAGTGTGAAGTGCGAAGTCCGAATTATTTCGCACTTCACACTTCGGACTTAAGATTTAAGACCTTTCCGTTTTTCTCAATCTTGATCTTCATTGTCCTTTTAATCGATGCAAACAGCCTGACAAGTTGCTCGGTTTCATCCCTTAATACTGTTGTTTCTGATTCATTCAAGACATTTAATCGTACAAGGTAATCAAGCCAAAATTTTGTTTCATCACATTCTTCAACAACAACACATAACTTGGAATAAAACTCCGCATCTGATCTTCCCCGGGTTGCCGACCTGTAATTTGCTGCGACTGATGAGGAACTCCGGATTATTTGTTGAATGATGGGGCTATCGATGGAGGATATTTCCTTCGACTTAAAAAGATTCCTAACCCCGACGGCCATATTCATTGTTCTTTCGCGGGGTTGTTCATTGGATTGGTTTTTCACTAATGGAGACATAAGAGTGTTTTTCGTATTAATCGGTCGAAGACGAAAAAGTAATACCTGTTCAAGTGCAAAGTTCAGAAGGCAAATTGCAAAATGGCAAGACCTGATTGCTAAAAAAAATGCTCAAGTTGACCAGCCTTTAAAAGAGAAGCCTGACCATCTGATTTAATTGATTGCTAATAGTATAAGATGGTCAACCAAAACCGGCAGCAGGTGGTCAGAGGATACGATTTTTCCAGTTTAAAGAAAGATTTATTAAAAAAGAGTCCCAACAAACGTATTACCTTTTCATGGTTCGGCCGATTAAGATAAAAAAATCTCTAGAATATGAAAAAACAAAGTCAAATTGAAAAAACAGCATTAAATTTTGCACTTCAAATCTATAAGATGTTGGATTCTTTTCCCGGCGAGGAGAAGTCTTTTCTTGGATTTGAAATGGCCAGGGATGCAATAAAAGTAAGTTCAGGCATCTCGACATTTATTCATCTGAATGAAATAAATGAAGCATACAGATTTCTCAATGAGGCATATAGCGGAACATTCAGAATAGAAGTTTGTCTTAAGGTCTCAAAGGACCTTGGTTATGTCGAATCAATTGAAGGACCAATAAAAGCTTTGAAAAATCTGCAGAACCGGCTGGATGAAATGTTGAACCGTGAGCCGGATCAGTCATAGTGGGCAAACCTGTGAACATGACTGGAAAAAACGCTCGCTTTGTCCAGCCTTCGCCGGAGAAATCTGCCCATTTCACCTGGTTGATTATTAATAAGATATTGTGATCAACAATAATCGGCAAATGGATTCAGGGATACCGGTTTTTCTCTTCATATCCAGTTTAAACTAAAAAATAGTAATTTTCCTACCTTGTTTTCAACAACGA
>CAZUYY010000717.1:0-1689 GCA_964624935.1 uncultured Prolixibacteraceae bacterium | reverse complement strand
AAAGAAGGCAATGACATAATCCTGTCCTCTGATTTAATTACAGGATACCTGACAGCATATCCTTCTGAAAAGCCTGAACCGGCAAGTGCCATCGAACTCTGGCCAAGGCTGCAAAAAAGGGAATTATATCTTTCAGTCCTGAACAATTTTACTCCTGTCCATGATCATTATCTTCACCAGACTCCCCTTAACCTTCTCGCCCTTCTCGATTGCCGGGAACTGCTCGGAAAACAACCAATGGAAAGAGAGTTTGCAAGACATCTGATCAGAATTCCAAAGGATGAAAGCCTGGAAAAATGGCTAACGTCATTTCCGGAAAGATCAAAGGATGTAGATAAGGCGGATGCAATCCATCGTGGGGTTACTTCATTTCTCGGGCCTGTCTCCGGACAAAATGAAACCCCCGATTACCTAACTTTCGGAGATACGGCGACCCGGGCATATGAAGAAGCTTACTGGAACCAGATCCTGTTCCTGGCTCATGGAAAATTCATCAATAAAGACAATGCCGACATTGTCCAGGATCCGCAAACATTAAAAAAAGCAGTCAATCCGCAGAGAGATCTCGAAATGCTTGGAGATTACCTGATTAACAAGTATAATGAAGAAATTCGTTTTGCCGGTATGGAAAACAGAGCAGAAGTCGGCGAATTGCCATTCCATTGGGAAACTGACTTTGAATTTCATGATTTTGGCGGATGGAAAGCCAATCAGGAAGGAAAGACGCATGAAAGGAATATCCTTTTGATCATTCCCGGAAGGAACCGGAGTGAAGCCGTCATAATGTCCGATCATTATGATACGGCTTACATGGAGGATTTATACGATAGCAAAGATGCAAATGCCGGCGTCAGACTGTCGGCTGCAGGCGCCGATGATAATCATTCGGCCACTTCCACCCTGTTGCTTGCCGCCCCCATCTATCTGAAGATGGCCAGAGAAGGTTTGCTCGAAAGGGACATCTGGCTGCTGCATCTTACCGGCGAAGAATTCCCTTCAGATTGCGTGGGTGCGCGTAATTTATGTCAGAACATAATCCAGCAAACCCTGAAAATGCATCGTCCGGATGGAGTGGTACGGGATCTGTCGGGAATAAAAATAACCGGTGTCGTGCTGATGGACATGATAGCCCATAACCGTGAAACCGGCCGCGATATTTTTCAGATCGCACCTGGGAATTCACCTGCATCATTACGGCTTGCATATCATGCATTCAAAGCCTGCCGCTCATGGAACATCAATGCGGAAAAGTGGAATGAAGCTCCCGACAGAAAAGGATGTATTCGCGGACAACGGACAATGGATGGACTAACAATTCCTCCAAAGGCACTGCACTTATGTCCTGATGCCGAGATACGAACTTGTGAGGATCCTCACAGTACCCTTTACAACACCGATGGCATCATATTTTCCGATACAGGTATTCCGGTAATACTGTTTATGGAGAATTATGATATCAGCAGGCAGGGCTACCATGATACCCATGATACCATGGAAAATATTGACCTTGATTACGGAGCTGCCATCTCAGCCATAGCGATTGAAACAGTAGCCGGAATAGCAGTTTTAAAAGACACTAAGGGATAACCGGGCTAATTCCTTTTTTGAGGTGCTAAGACGAAAATGAATTGCCCAGCGCTTTTTAGCGTCTTCGGTACGCCACGAGGCGTGCGTAAATATACATTAAAT
>CAZUYY010000716.1:0-1700 GCA_964624935.1 uncultured Prolixibacteraceae bacterium | reverse complement strand
TTCTTTTGATCCGAATGATTTTATCATACTTTTGAATTTCGATACTAACGCCAAAGGTAAGTATATTTTATTTAAAAAATAATACGAACTTTACACTTTAAATAATTCATTTCTTTCATTGATTCTTTTATGATACGGATTGGAATTCTTTCAGATACTCATTCATTGATCCATCCGGATACCTATGAGTTTTTTAAAGCCTGTGATGAGATCTGGCATGCCGGTGATATAGGAAATTTCCAGTTAGTGGAGGACCTGCGCAAGTTTAAACCTTTACGGGCAGTGTATGGAAATGTGGATGGAGCTGAGTTGAGAAATATCTTTCCTCGTGATCTTGTTTTTTATACTGAAAAGGTTAAAGTCGTAATGACACATATCGGAGGATATCCGGGACATTATGAAAAGATTGCCAGAGAACTGATCACAAAGGAGAAACCCCAATTGTTTGTAACTGGTCATTCGCATATCCTGAAAGTAATGTTTGATAAACAATATCAAATGCTCTATATTAACCCTGGCGCAGCAGGGAAATACGGCTTTCATAACTCAATCACAATGATAAGGCTTATTATCGAAGGAGATCAGATGAAAGACCTGGAAGTACTGGATATTCGAAAGACCCAAAACCCAGCACCCAGACATGACCAGGTTCCTTGAAAAAACAGCAGACTACCTTTACAAGAGTTACGGAGACAGCATCTCCGATCTCTGTATTGTTCTCCCCAACCGCAGGGCAGGGCTGTTTCTTCATAAGTATCTCTGGAAAAGCATTGGTAAGACCATCTGGGCACCCGCCATTTTTTCGATTGAAGACTTCCTGATCAACCTTTCAGGCCTTCGTATTTGTGATTCTGTGGAGGTCTTGTTCGAATTATATGAGATCCACAAAGAGATGGAAGGAACAAATGCCCAGCCATTCGATGAATTTACAAGCTGGGCTCAGCAGCTTCTGGGTGATTTTAACGAAATAGACAGTTACCTGGTCGATGCCTCGGATCTGTTTACTTTCCTGAATGAAGCTAAAGCGCTCTCTATCTGGAACCTGGATAATAAACCTCTCACCGATTTTGAAAAGCAGTACCTGCGTTTCTTTAAATCCCTTTATACATACCATAAGAAATTGGGGGAGAGACTGCTTTCTTCAAACCTTGCCTATCCTGGTCTTCTCTTCAGAAAGACTGCCGGACAAATAAATTCACTGGCTGAGAAGATGATTTGGAAGAAGATCATATTTGCAGGATTCAATGCCATGACCAGGGCAGAAGAGGTTATCATTGAAAATCTGGTCGCATCTGAAAAGGCCGAATTGTTGTGGGATGCTGATACTTATTATATGGAGGATGATAAACAGGAAGCCGGCTTTTTCCTCAGGATGTGGAAAAGAAAATGGAAAAATAAGCCTTTTAACTGGATCGAAAAAGATTTTGAATCCTCAACAGCGAAAATCAATATTATCGGAGTCCCATTGCATGTGGGACAAGCCAAACTCTGCGGTGAATTATTATCCGGACATCTCCTGAAAGATCAACCAGCAGAAAACACTGCAGTGGTAATGATGGATGAACAGCTCCTTTTGCCGGTTCTTAACTCGCTTCCTCCGGTAGTGAATGAACTGAATATCACGATGGGACTACCACTCCGGCAGACACCGGTATATGATCTCTTCGATACGATCTTCCGGATGCATGAAAATACCTACA
>CAZUYY010000715.1:0-1704 GCA_964624935.1 uncultured Prolixibacteraceae bacterium | reverse complement strand
ACTGTGCCAGTGTGTTTTTAGGATCTTCTCCTTTTTCGATAACCTTATCATCTGCATCTTTCCGGTCTTTATCAGAATTGTAAGTGATCTTTTTACAGAAGCGGTTTTCTTCTGCAAATTCCTCTCTTACAATGCGGATGATGTCATCGGCATGGCTGTCGGTCTTTGCAAAGATCAGTGTTTTCGGAACTTCAAAATTTCCATTCGTATCATAGCGTTCCGGAAATATTTTCGGTAAATTTTCTTTGAAAGTCTTTATAATTGTCCTTATCTGGTTGGGATTCACAACATCCTTGTCGAGTTGTTTTGCAGAGTAGTTTTCATCCTCATCCTGCAATTCCATTCGTTTTTTCCGGCTCAATCGTTCCCGGTGCTCAATGTATTCTCCTTTCCAGAGTGTCCCTCCCTGGTTGCTTACTTTGGTATCAATGATAAAAACATCGAAACCCACGTTCACACCATCGGCAACGGCCATTTCGTGCGAATATTCACTCACAAGGTTTTGGTTGAAGTAGCCAATAGTTCGTTTATCAGGTGTAGCAGTTAAGCCGATTTCAAAGGCATCGTAATATTCCAGTACCTGTTTCCACAAATTGTAAATACTGCGATGGCACTCGTCAATGACTATAAAGTCAAAAAATTCAACCGGCATCTTAGGATCATATTCAACCGGAGGGATTTCTTTGGGCTGATATTTTCGTTCGTTCGGGTTTTCCTCTTCTGCTGATTCGTCTAATTCTGTTCCTTTCAGGATAGAATACAACCGCTGAATGGTACTGATGCAAACCTGGCTGTCGGTGGCTATATAACTTGATTTTAACCGCTGAACGTTATAGAGTTCGGTAAACTTCCGGTTATCGTCATTCGGCAGGTAGGACATGAATTCCTGTTCGGCCTGTTCACCCAGGTTCTTTGTATCGACCAGGAACAGGACACGTTTCGCTTTGGCATATTTCAGTAAGCGATAAATGAAAGTTATGGCAGTATATGTTTTACCGGCACCGGTGGCCATCTGAATCAATGCCCTCGGCCGGTTTTCCTTAAAAGAAGTCTCCAGGTTATTGATCGCTTTAACCTGGCATTCTCTTAATCCTTGTGTTGGCAGGAGAGGCAGATCATATAATCTTCTGCGAAGGGACTTTCTTGTTTTCAGCCAATCTCCTAAAGTATCAGGCCGGTGAAAACTAAAAACTTCTCTTGCTCTTGGCTTTGGATCCGTGAAATCGGTAAACCGGGTTATTTCACCGGTGCTGATAAAGGCAAAAGGCAGGGGTTCATTTTTCAGATGTTTGAGTTTTGCTACTGCGTAGCCTTCTGTCTGGTCCTCATGTATGTTTAATTTATGGCCTTCTTCTTCACGTTTTGCTTCAATAACTCCGCAAGGTTTTCCATCGACAAATAAAACATAATCGGCAGGCCCGACATCCGTTGAATATTCTTTAACTGCAACACCAGGGCCAGCATGGAGGTTGACCTCTTTGATGCCCTGTACTATCCATCCGCAGGCAGACAACTGCACGTCAATATGATCTCTGGCAATTTGTTCCGGATTTTGATTGGGCATTTCAAGGGTAAATCAACAAACAATGTTACGAAAATAATTCATTGGTTACTATGGCAATATGCAATTCTTATTTGAAATGATCTTTGGTAAATATAATGATCCTGATCCCTGACCTAATTAAGGTTTTGGGCTAAAGCCCT
>CAZUYY010000714.1:0-1706 GCA_964624935.1 uncultured Prolixibacteraceae bacterium | reverse complement strand
TCTTTTACGAAAGTGTTGAAAACAGGAAATTGTGCTGTTTCATCCGTAAAACCGAACCGTTATCACGGGCTTTACAGGGGATGGATGCCTGGATCTGCGGGTTGCGCAGGGATCAGTCTGTCACACGACAACAGATCAGCATCGTTGAAAGGGACAACATTCAAAATAAGATCAAAATAAATCCTTTGGCCGACTGGGGATTGGAACAGGTATGGGGCTATATCCGTGAGAAAAAGATCCCTTATAATACCTTGCATGATAAAGGCTTTCCAAGTATCGGCTGTCTTCCCTGCACGCGTGCAATACTTCCGGGTGAAGACATACGGGCAGGACGCTGGTGGTGGGAATCATCTGAAAACCGTGAATGTGGTTTACACCAGAAATTATGAGAATCTTATTGCTTTTAAGGGTGAGATTCTGGTTGTGACGAATGAGGGGACCAGGAGCATTGCCAAACATATTACGGCTGTTCCTATATTAAGAAGAAGGATGTTCCACAGATCAAGATTCACAGGAACTACCGAGACGTAATACGATTCCTGGGAAAGAGTGATGATGCCGTATTTCTGTTGAATGATGCACAGGGTTGCTCCGACCAGGTTGCCCCAGATAAGTCCCTGCCCGATGATATATGCCGCATTGATCAGAAAGACCCTGCGGATGCCACTGTTCGGCATTCCCAATGCTTTCAGGATCCCAATCATGTTGGTTCTTTCGAGGATCAGAATCAGAAGTGTAGAGATCATCGTTATCCCTGAAACGAGCACCATCAATACCAGGATAATGATCACATTGATATCCTGAAGGTCAAGCCAGTCGAAGATCTGAGGATAGAGGTCGCGTATTGTCTTTGCATCAAGGGTCATGCCGATCCTGCGATAGACCAGTTTCCCCATTTTATCCAGGTCTTTAAAATCCGTAAGAATTACTTCGAAGCCGCCTACTTCATCGGGTTGCCAGTTATTCAGCTTCTGTATTTGTCTGATGTCGCAGATAACACAGACTTTGTCAAATTCCTCAAGTCCGGTCTCATAGATGCCTGTAATGTGGAATTTCCGGCCCAGGGTGGCTGTTCCTGAGATGAAATACATTCTGATATCATCATTAAGTCTGAGTTTCAGCAAAGAAGCCAGGTTCTTTGATATCATCACTTCGTTTGACCTTCCGGTATCACTGACATGGATAAAATGGCCGGCGACCATTTTATTTGCAAAAAATGAAGGATCATAGTCTGTTCCTATGCCTTTGAGTACGACACCCTGAATCTGATCCGATGTTTTAATAATTCCTGCCTTGGTGGCATAGACCTGTATGTGCTTAATTCCTTTGGCAGTTTCAAGGGAAGGATAAAAATCCTGATGCATGGAGATGGGTTTGGTCTCAAGCGATGAATTTTCATCATAATGAGAGATCCGGATATGAGCGCCAAACCCGATCACTTTCTCGCGGACTTCTTTCTGGAAGCCGGTCAGGATAGCGATTGCAACAAACATCACTGTTAACCCCAGCCCGATGCTCAGGATTGCAATTCTTACGACAGGCCGTGAGAAATTGGCTTTGTTTTTTGAAAGTATTCTGCGGGCAATGAAGAGTTCGGTGTTCATTGGGCAAATGTAAGAAAAAAGTCATTCTGTTATTGGTTATTGGGTATTGGGTATTGGGTATTGGATATTGGGTATTGGGTATTGGGTATTGGGTATTGGGTA
>CAZUYY010000713.1:0-1707 GCA_964624935.1 uncultured Prolixibacteraceae bacterium | reverse complement strand
AAGGACCTCATGAAGAAGTTTTTCTCACCAGGGAACAAGTCTGTGAAAAACTACATGTCACCCTCCCCCATCTTTACACTCTTAAAAGAAAAGGTATCCTCCGTCCTCACAAATTGAGTGGAAGAGTCCTCTACAAACTCTCAGAGGTACTGGAAGCACTTGTTAAATTCAAACCGGAAAAGCCGGAAATCGTACTCTAACTGCTACTATTCACTAAACCCAACTATCAGATGGACAAACAGATTTTTGAACAGTACGACGCTGATGAGCGTCTACGCATTCTGAAAGAGAATGCCAACAAGACTGAGGAGACCACCTATTCAAAGGATCTCTCAGAGACCGAACTGGAAAAAGAACGGCAGGAATTTGCCGAACTTGCAGTTACGATCGCAAATAAGGAAGAAGAACTGAAAGAAGCCAAAGAAAGTTTTGCCAAGATACTCAAACCCCTGAAGCAACAGTTCAATGAAAACATGACTGTCATTCATAACCGGCGTAAGACTGTGACAGAAGAAGTCTACCTTATCGTGGATCAGAAGACCATGGAAGTTGGTATCTACAACCACAGAGGGGAACTGATTCGTTGCAGGAAGCTGACAGATCAGGAGCAGCAGTATGAACTGGAATTTATTTCTATAGCCGAGCTCTTTCCGGAACTCGAAGATGTCATGAATACAAAAAAGGCAGAAGAGCCTGAACCAGAACCTAAGCAATATCCTATAGAGACTCATAATGGCGAACTCGACTTGGAGATAGAACCCAATCCGGAAGATCTGGAAAAAGAACCTCCGGAATATCGTGATCCCGAAGAAGACGATGACTAAAGATTTGATAAATGTTTTTTTGATAATCTATCTTGAGTTCTTTACTAAACTATCTATCCAATGGGAAACTTTAAGAAAATTCAGGGCAGCATTGCCAGAAAAGAAGGCATCTCAAAGAAGAGTGCCGGAGCCATCCTTGCCAATTCATCGCGTCATGCGTCACCTGCAGCGAAAAGGAAAAATCCTAACCTGAAAAAGGTGAGAGGTAAGTAAAATCTTTTTGTTTTGCTGTTTAGAGAGCCGGTGAGAACCGGCTTTCTTTTTTTTTATCTGAATATTTATTTTATTTGTATACCTATTTGCATACCAAACTACCAGACAATGAAAAAGTATTTATTAGTGATGGTGATCTCGCTGATCAGTTTCACCAGTTATTGCCAGTACAGTCTGCTTGACGAAACAAAAGAAGATGCACTTAAGATAATCAAGGAAGTTCCCATATTCTCTAATGTCTCCGATAGTATCATTAACGGCCTTTGGTATATCGTCGCTAATCGTGAAACAGAAACTTATCATTGGTATCTCAACGATAAAAACCAGATCTACCAATGTCAAAGGATCATTCCTAAAGACAAAATCTTCTTGCTGATCGCTAACATGGATGTCGCCTATTCTAAGGTTAATGACAATCAATGGTCAGATACCATTGCTAATGTAGAGATATACCATTATCTTACAAATAATGGAGATGGGACTTACACACTCACATCATGGAAGAATTCCATTGGTGCACATAAGATACCGACTCCGGATTCTTCAGCATTAGTACCAGCAGCTCCTAATCCTCATTCCAAATAAAAAAGGCCCGGGCAGATCGTCCGGGCTTTTTTACATGCTATTTCCTTCTTGATAAAATGATTTCTTTACGATCTACGGTTCACAA
>CAZUYY010000712.1:0-1710 GCA_964624935.1 uncultured Prolixibacteraceae bacterium | reverse complement strand
TTTTGGCAACAGTCCTATTTATATCAATCGAACAAAACAGAATCATGATCATTAAAGTGCCCGGAACAGGGTGTGCAAATTGCAAGACCCTTGAAAAACATACAAGACAGGCAATCGCTGAGAAGTATGAGGCGATTGGATCGGCTCTGTTTTTGAAGAAAACGACAGGTGTCAAAGAGAGTAAAACCGATTTGACCGACTATGCATTTTCATATGTACGCAATAGCCCGGATAAGTTTATCAGTGGATAAAAGATAAAGAGATTGATTTACCTGATGAATTGTTGCGTAATTATCTCTGATGACGAACTTAATCAGTTTAAAGACAAAAGAATCGGCATCTTCAGCGTTACCGGTACTGCTATTAAAATATAAAAAAATCGTAAATCGTAAATCAACAAATTCAATCGTAAATTGTAAATCGTCTAATCGTAATTTATTATGAGTCCCTCAAAAAAACGGCTTGGATTTTTAGACCGATACCTTACTTTATGGATATTTCTCGCCATGTTCACAGGAGTATTTTCAGGATACTTCTTCCCTTCAATTGTTGGCTTCTGGAATCACTTTCAGACGGGAACAACCAATATCCCCATCGCAATTGGCTTGATCCTGATGATGTATCCTCCATTGGCTAAAGTGAGGTATGAAGAGCTTGGTGATGTGTTCAGGAATTTCAAAATCCTTACGGTTTCACTTGTTCAAAACTGGATAGTTGGACCGCTTTTCATGTTTCTATTGGCTATTGTATTTCTTCGGGGATATCCCGAATATATGGCTGGTTTGATACTGATCGGACTTGCAAGATGCATCGCCATGGTGATTGTATGGAATGATCTGGCGAAGGGTGATCGGGAATATTGTGCCGGACTGGTGGCTTTCAATTCCATCTTTCAGGTGCTGTTCTTTTCAGTTTACGCTTATATCTTCCTGACGATATTGCCATCTTGGTTGGGATTGAAAACATTTGCAGTGGATATTACCATTGGTCAGATTGCTAAAAGCGTGTTCATTTACCTTGGTATACCATTCATTGCTGGAATTTTAACCAGATTCAGCCTGATCAAAATGAAAAACAAGGATTGGTATGAGCGGAAATTTATTCCAAAGATCAGCCCGATCACCCTGATTGCATTGCTATTCACTATAATAGTTATGTTTTCTCTTAAGGGTGAGTATATTGTAAAGATACCTTTGGATGTCGTCCGCATTGCGATTCCGCTGGTAATCTATTTTGTGGTTATGTTCATTGCCTCGTTTTTCATGGGAAAACGTGTCGGCGCTGGTTACGAAAAAACTGCGACCCTATCATTCACGGCTGCGAGCAATAACTTTGAACTGGCTATTGCTGTTGCTGTCGCTGTGTTTGGAATCAACTCAGGGGTTGCATTTGCCGCTGTGATAGGTCCTCTTGTCGAAGTCCCCGTTCTCATCAGCCTTGTCAATCTATCTTTCTATTTTCAACGAAAGTACTTCACAAAACAAACTATTTAGGCTTAACATGGAAAATACCAATGGTTGCCTGATCTGTGGGGCAGACCTAAATTATCTTGATGATTATCAAACCCAGACGTGCTATTATTGTAAAGGGTCTTTTCAGTCCAATGTCTCCTGTTTGAATGACCATTTTGTCTGTGATGAATGCCACGCCCGATCTGGTATAGAACTGATAGAAACGTTCTGTAATCATTCGGAATCTATCAACCCCCTC
>CAZUYY010000711.1:0-1717 GCA_964624935.1 uncultured Prolixibacteraceae bacterium | reverse complement strand
GGTCAAGGATTACTATGAGCAGCAGCTCGGCTTGACGATCGATCCTTCCGGGAAGGACGTCACTCGTCTTTGTTTTGTATCCTGGGACGAGGAGCTTTATCTTAATCACACCTCAGCAGTATTCAAAACCCAGGAGAGGGGGCCGGGGGTGAGGTGCCTCATTTCCCTGGGCCGGGGAGTAAAGTGCCTTCCTCGTTACACGTCACCCGTCACGATCATCCGACGATATTCAACTCCCCGCCCCGAATGGGGAGGGGCCGGGGGAGGGGCTGTCATCACGATGTCCGGGGTTGGGGTCATTACACTTTGCACTTGGCACTTGGCCTTGGGGCAAAAGTGGGGTTGTGACTCTGTTACTCTGTTACTCTGTTACTTTGTCACTCTTATCCTTTCTCCGCCTTGCTAACTCACTAATCAGATAAATAACCACACAAAAAACCCCAATCCCTGAGATCATGAACATTGCCTTGGGGCCGATAGAAAACCATAGAAAACCTGAAAGACTGCTTGACAGCAGTGTAAAGATGCTGGCAAAACTGGTATAAAAACCAATGGCCGTTGCAGTATCTGACTTGCTGGCTAAATTTGAGATCAAAGCTTTGGAAACCCCTTCTGTAGAAGCGGTATAGATGGCGTAAAAGAAGAAAAGGATGGCAAATGCCACGAATGATGTGGCAAATCCAAAGAAAAAATAGACCAGTGAAAAAATTAACAGACCGATGATGAGCATCGTTTTCAGCCCGATCCTGTCGGCAATCGCTCCGATGGGATAGGACATCAAGGCATAGACCATGTTATAAAAGATATAAAACCCGATCATCCATGTATCGGACAATCCCTGGTTCTTCATGGCTAACAAAAGGAATGCGTCAGAACTATTGAACAGGGCAAAAGCCAACAAGCCACCTGCAAGCCTGCGATATTCGGGAGTAGCTTGTTTCCAATAGCTGAAGTAACCAAAGAAGGATATTTTTACAGAACCCCCATTATCCTTCAGGGTTTTGCTTTTTTCTTTCAGGAGGAAAGATAGTGCAATAGCAATAAGTCCCGGAAAAAAAGCAATTATGAACAGCATCTGATAGTGATGTGGATAAAAATAAAGGTAGATCAACGCGAAAATGGGACCAATGGCAGCCCCTACCGTATCCATCGAACGGTGAAATCCGAAAACCTTTCCTTTGTGTTCAGGGGTGGTTTCATCACTTAAAATAGCATCACGTGCACCGGTACGTATCCCTTTTCCGAGACGGTCGAGTGTACGAGCAAAAAAGACCCAGACCGGAAACTTAAAAACTGCAAGCATAGGCTTGGAAATAGCGCTTAAAGTGTATCCCCCTTTGACAAACGGAACACGTTTTTGAAGAACATCGGAAAGGTTCCCGAAATACCCTTTGGATAAACCCGCAGTAGCCTCTGCAACCCCTTCGAGTATTCCAATCAAAAGAACAGAAAACCCGATCGAACGGAGATACACCGGCATGACAGGATAAAGCATTTCACTCGCAATGTCTGTAAACAAACTGACAAAAGAAACCAATAGGATTGTTCGTGTTAAGATCTTTGATTTAGTCATGGGCAAAATGATATTTTTTTGGCACTTCTTTATAACTCCTTAAACAATTTTCTTAGTACTGGTTCTTCTCCCTTCCCACTTTGGGGTGGAACCGGGGGTGGGGCTATTAGGGGCCGGGGGTGGGGTGCTTTTTTATTCCCCGAA
>CAZUYY010000710.1:0-1718 GCA_964624935.1 uncultured Prolixibacteraceae bacterium | reverse complement strand
GAATATAACTCTCAGATGCTTGAAGATCTTAAAGACAGCACCTTCGAGATGATCACAAAAGCCTTATCCGGAGTGGAAAAAGTTGGCAAGATCGTGACAACAGATACTTTCTGGAATAACGAAGCTGCACAATTTACCGGATGGAAATTCAATGTTCTCGATCAAAAGGTCAAGGATTTTATTGATGCTCAGATAAATATCGCATCAGAAGCTTCATTTCAGGTATCTGCCGGCATCGGCCTTCATCCTTCGCTGAGCAATCTCAGCAAAGATGGCAACCTGCCATCCGGATCCGAACAGCTCTATGCATTTAAACTTTATCTCCTATCGGCAATAGATGTTCCTGAAGGGATCATCATGAAAGATATAAATGCAGCCATAAAAGCCAACTTCCCGGGAACAGACCTGCGAATGGGTTTCTATCACGATGTAGTTATGACAGAAGCAGGAACATCACCTGGTCACAGAATAAAGAATTCCGGACCCGGAGGCCAGGCAGATCCGATTACTCAACCAGTACCAACGACAGATATATGATCCTGAATAAGAAGTCAACCGGCATAATAGAGTTGAAGGAACTTATTGGATTCATCCACAAGTCTATCAACTTTGATAATATGATATCCTATATCGGCTTTGCTGAAAGACATATTCAGAAGGTCATAGGTAAGGAAGTCTTTGCAACTGCTGAAAATCATTATAATTCTGATAATTATAAACTTGTCATCCCCAATAAGGATCATCCTGAATATAGTATTCTCGACGACCTGGTTTCCAAGATACAATTTCCTGTTTCCATTAATGCTTACCGGCATTATGTTCCATCTCTTGACCTTATCCATTCGGATAAGGGTAGACAAATCTTCGTAACCAATGAAGAAAAACCGGCCTTCGAATGGCAGATAGAGAAAGATAATGAGAACCTGATCCGTCTGGAAAATGAAGGGATTGATTTTCTTCTTGAATTCCTTGATGAGCATATTGACGATAAATCAGCGACCGGAAATGATCCTCCGGAATATATCCCTTGGGGGACTTCCGATGCTTATAAGTCCTCTAGGGATCTGCTGATATTTAAGGTTGATCAACTTGAAAGAATATTTTCAATCAAAGGATCCCGGTTGGTCTATCTGTCTTTGTGTCCTTTTATCCGGTTAGTTCAGGATAACGAGATCCGCAGTTGCTTCACCGAAGAAAACTGGTCAGCATTAAAAGAGCAGATACTCGATGATGATCTTTCGCAAGAAAATAAAATCATAATCGACCTGGCAAGACAACCTTTGGCACTACTGGCTCTGAGCATGGCAATACGGAGGTTAAGCGTAGAATTATTGCCTGATGGGTTGTTTACAAATCAGGTGACCGGGGTAATCAAATCCAGGGATAAGACCATGAAGATTGACCGGGTTGAAGTATCCTTTATGCTTGAAAAAGATGGCATAAAACAGTTGAAGAAACTGCAGGATGCCATAAAAGCAAATGAAATGAAGAGTGCCGGGACCATCTATGTTCCGGTAGATCTGACAGAGCGGATCAAAGCAGATAAAGATTTTGTAAGATTTTAAGATGCATACTTTAGAGATACCAGGAGAAACCATTATTCATCAGGTGCCATCGTGCCTGGAGGAATTGAATGAAGCACAGTTTATCTGCTTTGTGGATCTTCTTCTGAAATATCAAGCTGGTGAGATCACAATGGAGGAATTCAAGACTGCTTT
>CAZUYY010000709.1:0-1718 GCA_964624935.1 uncultured Prolixibacteraceae bacterium | reverse complement strand
AATATAAAACTGGTAAATGGATATGAAAAGGAGAATTGTTATTTTAATAATTACCGCTTTATCAATAATAATAAACTGCACTGCACCCTTAAAACTGTAAACTCTTTTCAAGATTTTTCCTTTCTTCTACCAGGTTATTTTCAAATTCTACCGGAGACAAACCCCCGAGAGACGAATGTGGCCTGATGGTATTATATTTATCAACGAAATTGAATATTGAAACTGCTGATTCATTCTTATTATCGTAGTCTGAGATGTTAATCTCCTGCCTTTTCACTGTGCCATTAAAAGCTTCTGCATGGGCGTTTTCATAGACATTACCAACACACATAGAGACAGTCATTTTATTTTCATTCAGATGCTTGATATAATCTTCTGAGCAATACCGTACATCGGAATCCGTATGATGAATACAACCCTTGAGGTTGCCACGGGTACGGACTGCTTCATCCAATGCAGCAAGAAGGAGTTCCGTATTGTTTTTATCTGATATAGCTTTTCCGATTGTCCTTCTGCTATGACGATCCATCAGAGACGCCATGTAATGATCCTTTCCTCTGACATTATACGCAGTCACATCACCGACTATGACTTGATTTATATCTGTGGTAACTACATCCTTCGCCAGGTTCGGATATTTCCTCAATTTGTGCAGAGAATCCGTTGTGCCGGTTTTAAATGCTCGCTTTTTTATGCATAAAAGGTTCTTTTCCCGCATTATCCGGTTTACCCGCTTATGGTTTATTATCATCGCCTTATTCAAATGATCTGTTACAGGCCGGTATCCTGACTCTGGAACATCCTCAATATATGACCGGATCTTCTCCGCTATAATCTCATCCTCTATACTCTTATCTATTGATTTGTAATAATAGGTCGATATACTCATCTCCATTGCCTCGCAGCTCTTCTTTATTCCAAATCTCGGGGCGAGATGCTTCCGGATAATCTCTCTTGTTTTTTCATTTGTTTGAGTATTTGTTCCGTTTTTTTTAAAATGTGATTTTCCAAAGCAAGGTCGCTTATCGTCTCTTTCAACTCCTGTATCTGTCTTTTGAGTCCTGCTACCTCTTGTTCTTCCGAACTGTAATCTACCGATGAATAATTATCTCTCCATTTATACAGAGTCGTTGATGATATTCCTTCTCGTTTCGATATTTCGCCAGTCGGTGTTGAACCCATGATTACCTCAAGGGCTATTTTTCGCTTGAACTCTTCACTGTAATGTTTTCTTCTTATCATAGTAACATCCTCCTAAATCTGGTTATTTTTGTCATTCCAGTTTTAGGGGTGCAGACCAATGTTCATGCCGCATGATAAACCATATCAGGAGTTACTCCACCCATTGAAGAATGTGGCCTGAAACTGTTGTACTTTCTGATATAGGTTTTAATACCTTCCCGACATTCATTCATGTTATTATAATCTTTAAGATATACCTCCTCATATTTGAGACTTCTCCAGAATCGTTCAACAACGACATTATCAAGTGCCCGGCCTTTACCGTCCATACTGATGCGGATATGATTATTATTCAATTTCCCTGTAAATATTTCACTGGTAAACTGTGCCCCCTGATCAGTATTAAATATCTCCGGCTTGCCATGCTGCTCCATGGCTCGCTCAAGTGCGGAAACACAAAAATGGGCATCCATAGTGTTGGATAGTTCCCAGGATAAGACCTTACGGGAATGCCAGTCAAGAATCGCCACAAGATA
>CAZUYY010000708.1:0-1723 GCA_964624935.1 uncultured Prolixibacteraceae bacterium | reverse complement strand
TGAGTACCAGTCCTGAAATGGGAAATAACTCCATTAACGCCTGGCATAAGCAACTCACAAATTTTGACCTGGCCCTCATACGATCAGTCTATTCGGAAGCATATGAAATGGCAAGATATCTCGGAAAAGACGATGAGGCCTTATATTGGCTCCGTGAGTTATCTTCATGGCCGGCTTTAGCATTAG
Organism: uncultured Prolixibacteraceae bacterium; assembly: GCA_964624935.1. GTDB lineage: Bacteria > Bacteroidota > Bacteroidia > Bacteroidales > FEN-979 > FEN-979. The sequence goes on along the minus strand of CAZUYY010000708.1, from coordinate 1,537 downwards.
ATAAAGACCAATCATTGATGATTGCAAAAGAACTTCCGTACACCTTTTCACATAGGCACTTCTCCCATCTCATGGCAATCTTTCCGCTTGGACTTATCGATAAATTGAACGGTAAAAAAGATAGGGAAATCATTTCTTCTTCACTCCATAATTTAGAGAAAGCCGGAACATCTGAATGGTGCGGCTATTCCTATGCCTGGCTGGGCAACCTGTATTCACGGGCCGGCAGGGGAGAGGATGCTGCAGAAGCGCTTAGGACTTTTGCAACCTGTTTCTGCCTTCCCAACAGTTTTCATGTCAACGGAGATCAATCGAAATCAGGGAAATCGAATTATACCTATCGCCCCTTTACATTAGAAGGCAATTTTGCCTGTGCTTCAGGAATTCAGGAAATGCTGCTCCAAAGTCAGAATGACATTATCCGTGTCTTTCCGGCTGTACCGGCATCCTGGAAGAATATCTCTTTTCACAATTTAAGAGCCCGGGGAGCTTTCTTGGTATCTGCAATAAAAAAGGACGGAAAGATTACAGAGATCAGGATATTTCCGGAAGCTGGAGGAAAACTGATTTTAGAAGACTTTGTTAATGGCAACCGGAAACAAAGATTGAGTGTAACAGGTTCCAAAGGATCGATTAAAATCCGTAATGGTCTGCTTGAAATAGGAACTGTAAAAAATCAGGAAGTGGTCATCAAACCATATTGAACCATTGATCATTTTAATTAATCAAATCAACCCGACCCAGTTATCATCATTCCTACGGAATTCCGACCGGATTTGTTGAGTGATAGCCTCATTCAGAGGGCCTTTTTCCAAAGACCGGATGTTTTCTTTCAGGTGGTCTAAACTTGAAGTCCCTGCAATGCAACTGCTGACTCCTGCAGTATAAGCGGAAAACCGAAGAGCAAGTTCCGACCAGTCCATTCCATGCAAATCAATACTCATCTTTTTTAACCTGTGCCAATATTCTGCACTATAATGGCCGACCGGAGGTGAGGAGTATCGCCAGGGTGCATTTGCAATAGGTCTTTTTGCGATAACTCCCAAACCACGTTGGACTGCCTCAGGCAGTGGGTCATCAATTATACGCTGGTCACAAATATTTAAAGATGTCTGGATGCTGTCAAAGCTCCCCGAATAGACCGCGTATTTTAATGCTTCGTTTTCCCCGGAATAGGCAATAAATCTGACCTTCCCTTCTTTCTTTTTCTTTTCAAGGCCATGAATAACATCTCCACGTTCAAGAATATCCAGTGAACAGGAGTGAAGATGAACAATATCGATATAATCGGTTTTCAGGAGCTTCAGAGCCTGGTCGATACCGCCAACTACTGCCTCGTATGTCCAATCGGGTTGCCATTGCACGTCATAGCCTACTTTGGTGGATAGAATAAATTCACTTCTCCGGTGCGATATAAATTGTCCTATCTGGCCTTCTGATTGACCATAGGCGCGGGCTGTATCTATCAGGTTGATTCCGAGGTCAAGGACTTCATTCAACATCCTGTCTGCCGTTGCATCATCAGTTCTTGAATTAC
>CAZUYY010000707.1:0-1725 GCA_964624935.1 uncultured Prolixibacteraceae bacterium | reverse complement strand
GTTTTTTCGATTATGCGGGGCAGTGGGAAAGTCCATCAAAATGCGGATTGAAGATCATAAAAAGAAAAGATGGAAAAACGCTGGCAATCGCAACAGAAATCTACCGCCAGAATCCGGGAACACCCGTTACGGAATGGTGTGCCCCGCTTGCCAGCCAAATCTTATCGGAAGTAAAAGAAGATCACGGAAATTTCATCTTTATAGAACATACTCCTGACCTGAAAAGCAAACTCAGTTTTTACGGTGAGACTTTTGACCTTGTTTCGTTCGACTGGGATGGGACAAAATTTACAAATCCTCATTGGAAAAGATTGAGCAGGGTGCAAGTCGATGACCTGATGGCAGAGTAAATCATACTTTATGTCCGATACAATCATTATTAAAAAACTTCCCCCTGTCTCATTTATACGGGTTTTGAATTCTTTTCGTTCGGGTCTTCTCTGGCTTCACAGGATGACTTTTCCTTCAAGTATAGTGATGTATGAAAGGTTTACTTCATTCTGGGTTCTGGCGGCCATCAAAGTTGCCGCCGATCTGGATATCGCAAATATTCTTGATAAAGAGCCACTGACTATTGAACAACTTGCAGAACGAACCGGTTCTGACACCCATGCTCTTTACCGCATGATGCGGGCTCTTGCGAGTGAAAGTATTTTTAAAAGAACAAGGCACGGGTTATACAAAAATACGCGGTTATCAAAAGTCCTTGCAAGCGGAAGAGGCTCACTGCGTTTTACTTTGATGCAACATCTGGGAAATCTTAACTGGACAGCATTCAATGATCTCTCTTATTCTATCAGGACCGGGAAATCGGCATTCTCGAAGGTTTATGGGATGAAGATCTATGATTATCTTTCACAACACCCGGAGGAATCAACACTCTTTGATCGTTCCATGACGAACCTGTCGGAGATATCCATCGAACCGATCCTGAGTGCAATTGATTTCGGCAATTACCCGGTGATTGCAGATATCGGGGGAGGCGAAGGATTATTGTTAGCCAGTATTCTTTTTAAAAATAAAAATTCCAGAGGCATCCTCTTTGATCTGCCTGAAGGATTAAATCATTCTGAAAGGATTTTCGAACGGTTTGGCGTTGCCCGCCGCGTTCAGATCATCGAGGGAAACTTTTTCAACACGGCCCCTGCCGGAGCCGACATTTACCTTTTAAAAAATATCATTCATAATTGGAGCACGGAAGAATGCTTACTCATCCTCAGGAATATCAGGAATGTAATGTCCCCTGACGGAAAAATCCTGATCCTTGAAATGATCCTGGACGAAACCAACCGTTCTTCTTTTGGCAAATTGATCGACCTTCAGATGCTGGTATTCATGGACGAAGGGAAAGAACGCACCCGTAAAGACTTTGAGACCCTTCTTCAATCTGCCGGTCTTAAACTGAAGAGAATCATTCCAACGATTGCCCCAATCAGTATTATTGAAGCTGTTATCAGTTAACCCAATTGTTGCCTGGAGAGGATTAATTTAGCAGGTTTTTCTATCTTTGCTCTATGGGCCGACTATTATCCGCTTTAAGAAAAGAATTTCTGATCCTTATCCGAGACATTCCGGGGCTTGCAATCCTTTTTATCATGCCGGTTTTGCTGATCATTATCGTCACCCTTGCCCAGCAGAATGCCCTGAAATCATCCAAAGAATCAAAGACTGAAGTTCTTTTCATAGATCATGTCCATAGCGCTTTTTCGAAACTCCTGCGACAGA
>CAZUYY010000706.1:0-1727 GCA_964624935.1 uncultured Prolixibacteraceae bacterium | reverse complement strand
TTTGTCAGTATAACATTTAATTCAGGGGCACCTCTTATTCAGTTTTCAAATGGGATGTTTGAAAATCCTGGAACTGTAGGTGTTACAGTTTCTGATTCTGTGGGTAATATCTTATTTTATTCTGATGGTAATAGTGTTTACGATAGCAATAAAGTTATAATGCCAAACGGTTCCGGATTATTAAGTGGACCGAATGATCACCAATCTGCATTTGCTGTCCAAAACCTGATAAATAAAAATCAATATTATCTTTTTACTGTCGGAGCACCTCTCACTACAGGTTATCATACAATAGTCGGGTTATATTATTCTGTTCTCGATATGACATTAAATGGAGGATTGGGTGATATTATTCCGGGTCAAAAAAATATTCCTGTTAATGCAGGGGACAGTGCTATAAGTCAACTTACTGGTATCAGGCACAGTAATAACAAATATGCCTGGGTTGTGGTATTGAATCAGGGTCATACCACCAAATACCAATCATACCTTATTGATTCATCCGGATTTCATACAACACCGGTATCAAGTCCCAGCCAATTCCATGCACATATAAATTCGAACCATTCATCCACGAATATGAGGATCTCTCCCGATGGTAAAAACCTTGTATGTACTGACTCGTTAACTCAACTCTGTTATTTTAATTCAACAACAGGAGTTGTGACACCCAGATTTATTTTTCATCCTTATACTGGTGGTACTGATCCTACTTTCGGTAAAGAATTTTCAATAAATTCTCATTATTTATATGTTACAGGCAATAATTCAGCCGATACTCTTGATCAATATGATATGAGTAGTCCCGATTCTCTTTCATTTGTCCAAAGCAAACAAAAATTAGGTCTGGGTGGCAATTATAATATTCAGATGGCTCCGGATGGAAAAATCTATATTAACGATAACGATAATGCAAATTGGCTTAGTGTGATAAATAATCCATCCATGGGAGGATCAGGATGTACTTATCAGAGATTTGGATTTCACCTTGATGATAATCATAATGATTGCCTTCCACAATTTCTTCAGAGATATAAAGTTTACATTCATGATAGTGGCGTGTGTCAATATAATCTGGTTTATTTTTCAGGAGATATCTGGCCGCCACCTGATAGCGTTCATTGGAATTTCGGAGATCCCTCATCAGGAAGCTCAAACTTTTCAAATCTTTTAACTCCGATTCATATATACTCATCCACTGGAAACTATACCATCGAATTATTTGTAAGACATAATGATAACCGGACAGATACAGCCTGGAAGTCCATTACAATTATTTCGGGTCCACTGGTATCACTCGGTCCAAACAGGACAATATGTATTGGCGATTCAACAACATTCGACGCAGGGGCATGTAACGGATGTACCTACCAGTGGAAAAACCTTGGTTCGGGATTAATTGTAGGAACAGGCCAGACTTATAAAACAGGTTTAGCTGACACTTATTGTGTTATTGTTACAAATTCAAATAATTGCACCGGCTCGGATACAGTTCAGTTAATTACCTCACCTCTACCATCGGTAAACAACAACCCACTTTCTGAATCAATATGTTCGGGGGATTCAACATATATTGTTCTGACTTCCTCCGTTCCTGGAACTACATTTCACTGGAATGCCAGCCTTACTTCAGGGAACATCACCGGATTCAGCGCCGATTCAGGTCTTATCATCAATCAAATACTCGTTGATAACATTTCAAGTCCCGGTGTCGTCACCTATCACAT
>CAZUYY010000705.1:0-1730 GCA_964624935.1 uncultured Prolixibacteraceae bacterium | reverse complement strand
ATCTGGACGAGTTGCTGAAAAGCTTCATTCATATCTCCCGTGCCAACGCCTGTAAGCCAATTGTCGTTTATGATCCCCAGGGAAGCTTTCCAGAATTCCAGTCGTTGCATCTGACTTGAGCCGGTTGGATCACCTGTTTTCCGGTATTCATCCAATCCCCATAACAGTTCATAGATCTGTCCTCTTATACTGAATTTCTGTGTAAAAATGACATTGGCTGTTCCTTTTTCAATCGCCTTGATCTCATTGTTTGAAAGTTTGTTCATTCCGTCTGCATCTTTTCTTAATCCTCTGGAAGTAAGATACCTGACGAGAGTATTGACGATCTGCTGGTTTTTCTTATCGCGACCCAAAAAAGGTATGGAACTTCTTTTATTCCATGCGTCCCTTAATTCATCAATCTGAATATAAATGTACAGATAGTTGCCGTTTTCCGTTTGTCTGCTAATAGTATCATTCAGATAAGGATGGCCAAGGTGTGATAGCTTGTCCAACTTTGAAAAATTAACAGGGTTTACTTTATAATAATTATTCATGATCCGATAAAGGTAAACCCCTGTGAATCCAACGGAGATTAATATTAATGATAACAGACTAATCTTCAGCCACAACTTTTTACTTCGAATCATAAATATGATTACCAGGATCAGAAGGGAAAGACCGGTTATGATAAGTCCGGTGGTTGAACGGGCAAATATAAGATAGGCCAGAAACCAGGCCGTAACAAAACCAAATACAATTTTCCACCCAATTGAAAATGTTCTTTGTTTGAAAATGAACCAGACAAGAACGAACATCGCCAGGCTGACATGAAGCGCTAAGACAACATGCGAGATGGATCTGGAAATATCACGTATATCGACAAAATGACCTTCAAATAGATTCCAGTAATTGATCAGCGTTCGCATAAGTACCGAAGTAATAAACAACAACATGAAATCATAGAAATACCTTCTGTTGAAAGCTGGTGAAGTCGATATAAACAGGGGTAAAAGGAGCAATGGTAATTTTGTCCGGATATCCTTTATGGCATAATCAAAATCAGTTGTATGGATCAGCCCGATAAAATGCATCAGCAGGATTGAACTAAAGATCATTGCCGGACGATTGAAAATGAAGGAACGAAATCCTTTCACAATACTGATCAAAAAATGATAAACGCTTATCGGGAAGGCCCCGATAATTTTTTTCCACAAGGGATTGTTCTGGAAAAATTCAAGCCACTTCCGTGTGTTGTACCGGTCCATCGCAAAGGTGCCGGCCAGCCAGAATTGTGCAATGCTGATCATGATTTTTGAATGGGGGAGAAAAATGATCATCAGCACGAGACCAAATATATAATTCACACGGATAAATTGCCTGTAAAAAGTTCCTGCCATTTCTTCTCAGGAAAATACTTTCCTTCTCCCTTTTGTTAATTTTGTTTTAAATGTATAAAAACTGTCAGTGCCTTTAACATCAATTCTTTTAACTTCGTATGGATCTCTAAGTGGCCAACGATTGACCCTGTTGCCAATCCTAAGAGCAAACTGAATGCGTGAAGTCTGAAAGACCTCTTTCATTCTGGCCTTGAGGTATGGATCTTTTTTTAGATATCCTCCATAAGGATAGGCTAATACGCGGACAAAAGGGATATTATGATAACCCAGGGTTTGAATACAAAGATCCAGATCCTTTTCAATCCCGGCAGGATCAAGTTCTGAATAATTGCGATGCAGAAAAGAATGAAT
>CAZUYY010000704.1:0-1741 GCA_964624935.1 uncultured Prolixibacteraceae bacterium | reverse complement strand
TTGTCGGCCCACGATGCCATGGTCGAAACTTCCGGAGCTTTAAAAACACTCGCGGTTAGCTGCATGCACATCGCAAGCAACATACGTCTTCTCGCATCCGGCCCACGCTGTGGCATTGGCGAGATCATGCTACCTGAAAATGAGCCCGGATCATCCATCATGCCCGGCAAGGTCAATCCTACTCAACCGGAAGCCATGACCATGGTCTGCGCACAGGTGCTCGGCAATGATGTTGCAGTGAACATTGGCGGCATGAGTGGTCATTTCCAGCTTAATGTCTTTAAGCCGGTCATCATCCGCAATGTCCTCGAATCGGCACGATTGCTGGGTGAAGTCTGCATTTCATTTAATGATAACTGTGCAATAGGTATCGAGCCGAACCTCCCTGCCATCAAAAAGAATCTGGATAATACCCTGATGCTAGTAACGGCTCTGAATCCACATATCGGTTACGATAATGCAGCAAAGATCGCCAAGAAAGCCCATAAGGAGAATAAAACCCTGAAGGAAGCCACCCTCGAGCTCGGTTTACTTACAGAGGAAGAATTCACAAAGATCGTCGATCCGAAAAAAATGCTTGGAAGGTAAATCTGCTACTATGAAAAAAGCAATTTCATACTTCCTTCTGCCCTTTCTTCTTGTAACAATCAATACACACAGGGTTTCAGCTCAGAAAAACCTTATAGAGGGCTATGTTATTACACTAAAAAAAGATACCCTGAAGGGAAGTCTTGATTACCGTGAATGGACACTGAACCCGATCCGAATTCATTTTAAGGATGCAAATGGAAAAACAAGCACTTTCCATCCCGATGATATTTCCGGTTTCTACATTCCGCCGAAAGATTATTATATCAGCAGCCATGTTTCACTTGACCTTTCTTCTTTTCAGACGAAGGATATTATGGAATCTCAGAAACCTGTACTGGTAAAAGATACTGCTCTTTTTCTTCTGACCATCGTTAAAGGAAAAGCCAGTTTATATTACCTGAAAGACAACAATGACCGGGAACATTATTATGTTTCAAAAGATAGAGATCCTTTGGTTGAACTTCTTCTGAAAAAGAGTTATGTAAAGACAGCGGAGGAGCACATGGAGACTCATGGTTATGTGGCCACCGTTGAACTTTTTAAAGGACAATTAATCGTTCTTTTCAGCGATTGTCCAGCTCTTAAGGAAAATATTAACACTTCAACCTATTCAACTGCAAGCCTTCGTTCATTGGTGATCGGCTACAATGAATGTCAACATTCAAAAATAGAATTTGTAAAAAAAGAAGAAAAAACACAAGTGAAATTCGGAGTTCTGGTTGGCCCTGCACTTACAAAAATATCTTTCAGCGGAGGAGATTTTGATCTAACAGGTGCAAAAATGACGGACTGCTACAGTTTTCTTGCCGGCGTTTCATTTCATTTGATCTTTCCCCGTGAACAGGCACAATGGTCAATGGTAAATGAACTCGTCTATAAACCTTATTCGAACTCGGGGTCTACAAGTGTGACCGATTGGCAAGGCGCCAGATTTGACAGAACATTCACTTTTAACATGGCCTATATCAAACTTTACACGATGATCCGATATCAATATCCAAAATGGAAAATCCACCCGTTTGCCGATTTTGGAATGTCAAACGGCTATGCTGTTAAAGCAACCGACACCGAAAAGCAGGTTTCAACATTCGAAAGTACCGTCACAACGACTACTGGTAAAGCTTTACAGAATCCCAAACTATACGAGTTC
>CAZUYY010000703.1:0-1745 GCA_964624935.1 uncultured Prolixibacteraceae bacterium | reverse complement strand
CTTCAACAACGGGCGCAGGAACTTGGCCTTAAATATGGATTACTCGATTATCCTAACCAGACCCGGGAAGTGATGCGCGCTTACCTCTCTGGTGGAGGTTCCGGCAGCAGAGGAAGTGAAGTGAATCGGTTGAAAAAAAACCTCGAAGAGAAAGGGGGCGAGCGGGAAATGTTATCGAATTTGATGATTGCCATTACCAAAGATTATAGTGCATTTAAACTCGATTATGACCGTGCCGTTCTGGACCTTAACCGTAACTATACCTATGTTAATGTGCTGAATAAACCATTCCCGGCTGATAAAAAAGGATACCCCGTCAGATGGGTCATCGTTGTCGTTTCTTGCCTGGCATCATTATTTCTGGCTATCCTGGTAATCGGAATTATCGAAAACCGTCGTAAAAGGCCAGAACCACAAACAACTTTATAATTAAAAATTATCGTTGAAAAGTTGCTGGAAAGAACAAAAATAAGATGGGTATATGCCGTTAGCGCAATTTTTATTGCGCTTAATGTGTATTTTATGCTTCAGGATATTTACTGGACCTTGCTGATCCCCGTGGTTGCGGTGATCCTGTATCTGTATTTTTACTCATTGGACAAAATCCTCCTCCTGACTGTATTTTGTACTCCGATTGCGATTAATATAGTATTTGCCCAGTTTGGATGGGGGGTATCACTTCCTACCGAGCCTCTAATGGCAGGTGTCATGGCATTATTCATTATTAAAATCTTTTATTCCGATAACTATGACAGGAAGATCCTTAAACACCCATTGACCATTGCTATTTTGCTTAGCCTCACATGGATGTTTATTACAAGCATTACAAGCCAGATTCCTATTGTTTCATTTAAAGCTCTGACAGCAAGATTATGGTTTGTCATTCCTTTTTACTTTGTTGGAATTCTGTTGTTCAGAAAAATGAAGAATATACGCTCGTTTATCTGGCTTTATGCTATTCCTTTGGTAGCCGTTATTTTTTATACAACATATAATCATTATTTATGGGGTTTTTCTGAGAAGTCCGGCCACTGGGTAATGGAACCCTTCTACAATGACCACACAGCATATGGTGCCATCCTGGCATTTTTTATCCCCTCATTTGCTGGTTTCTCTTTTTTTAAAACCTATTCAAAAACAACCCGTTTTTTTTCATTTATCGTGCTTTTATTACTCGTTATGGCCCTAATCCTTTCTTATAGCAGGGCGGCATGGGTCAGTTTAGCATTCGCTATTATGGTATTTCTTATCATTGCACTGAAAATAAAATGGAAATGGGTGCTGCTTTCAATCGGAATCCTGCTCGGAATTTTCTTTTTGTTTCAAAACGATATTTGGGAAAAACTTGAAAAAAATAAGCAGGGAACTTCAGCCAATTTTATTGAACATGTTCAATCAATTTCCAATGTTACGACCGATGATTCCAATCTGGAACGTTTGAACAGGTGGGCATCCGCAATCCGTATGTTCCGGGATCGACCCATGCTGGGATTCGGGCCTGGAACCTACCAGTTTGAATACGCTCCGTACCAGAGATACAGTGAAAAGACCCGTATCAGTACCAATGCGGGGGATAAAGGGAATGCCCATAGTGAATACATTGGTCCGCTTGCAGAATCGGGTTTGCTGGGAATGTTTTGGGTTATTGGTATTCTTATTTTTGTAATACGTACAGGTTTGCGTGTATACAAAAGAACCGACTCGAAAGAGATAAAGATGTTAAGCCTGTCTGTTTTATTGGGTTT
>CAZUYY010000702.1:0-1745 GCA_964624935.1 uncultured Prolixibacteraceae bacterium | reverse complement strand
ACACCCAAGTTCCCTGGATGGCAATGCTACATTTGCGACAAGATTCATTTCCACATGCAATCATTGTGGACTATGTAAAGAGGTGTGTCCTGTTAATATTGACGTTGGTGAATTTCTCCTTCAAAGCCACCGGACCATGCATGAAAAAGGAGCCATGCCCTGGGTCTTCCACGAATTCTATTTAAGGGACATGGAATTTTCCAACGGTGAGGCTGCTCTTACAAGGTTATCGAAGGGATTTGATAAAAGCAAGTATGTTTTTTTTCCCGGTTGTCAGTTGGGCGCTTCAGACCCGCGGTATATAATAAACAGTTATCAATTTTTAACTAAGTATTTTCCTGATACTGCTTTAATGCTAAGTTGTTGTGGGGCCCCTGCCGACTGGGCAGGTGATGAAGCAATTCACCATCAAACACTTGCTAAGATCAAAGAAGACTGGATAAATCTCGGGAAGCCCAAAGCCATCTTTGCCTGCCCCATGTGCAAACAAATGTTTCAGCGGTATCTGCCTGAGATCGAAGGTGAATTCCTTTACGATCGGATGTATGAAGAAGGGATCCGTCCGGCAATTCAGGTTAGTGAGAAAACCGCTGCCGTATTTGATCCCTGCGCGAGCCGCTATGAACCTTCCCTGCAAAACACCATTCGCGAACTTGCCATCAAAGCAGGGTTCAATCTTGAACCGCTGCCCATGGAAAGAAAACTTGCAGAGTGCTGCAGTTTCGGAGGACAGGTGGCGATCACCTATCCACCTTATGCAAGTCATATGGTGAAAACAAGAATTGAGCAAATTGACAAACCTTACATCACCTATTGCTCAAACTGCCGGGATATTTTTTCAGCGGCAGGGAAGCCGGCCTGGCATATTCTTGATGTACTTTTTGATTTGGGTGATGAAAACCGCATGCCGCCAACAGTTTCTGAGCGAAGGAACAATCGTTTACTGCTTAAAAACCAATTATTAAAAGATTTTTGGAAGGAGACAGTCACAATGGGAAAAAACGAAAAAGATCTTGTTATTTCGAGGGAACTAAAAGAAAAACTGAATAAAGAGTTTATTCTGGAAACTGATATTTATACAGTAATTGAACATTGCGAGCAAAGCGGACTGAAGCTTTTTGATCCTGAGACGGGAACCTTCTCCGGATACTTGCAAATAGGGAATATGACCTATTGGGTGGAATACTTTGTTAAACAGGATAATGGTTTTGAGCTTAAAAATGCATACTGTCATCGAATGAAAATTGAGGAGACATAACATGCCGGAAAAAAAGAAACTTATCTGCTGGAAATGCAAAAAAGAATTGGAACTTAAGAAGACTAATTTCACTTATCTCGGGCACAGCTTTTTTACTGAGGTTCCAAAGTGCCCTGAATGCGGCCTGGTATATATCTCCGAGGAACTGGTAAAGGGCCGCATGTCGGAAGTTGAGATGCAGCTTGAAGACAAATAGCATGAGCGACTACAGGATCTTATATAAGACATGGAGCATCTGTCCCGTGTGCCTGAAACGCCTTCCTGCAAAGCGGGTTCAAATTGGCGATGAAGTATTTCTGCAAAAGACATGCAAAGAACACGGGGATTTTAAAAGTATAATCTGGCGGGGTCTCTCCGATATCAATGATTGGGTTGACGGTTCAGAAAACCTTCCAATGGACAATCCGCAATGTCCCGACAATTGTGGGCTGTGTCCGGATCATCTTCGGAAGACCTGTTGCGTAATTCTCAACGTCACCAACCGCTG
>CAZUYY010000701.1:0-1753 GCA_964624935.1 uncultured Prolixibacteraceae bacterium | reverse complement strand
GCCCGGTTTATTTATGGTCTCCTTTGCCCCCAGCCTGAAGGCTGGGGTAATTCATGAGTTGTGTTGCTACCTGGCCTGAAGATTGGGGTAATTCATAAGTTGTCTTAACTCGAATACCCAATACCCAATACCCAATACCCAATACCTTCTTGGGGAGGGGGTCAAGGGGTGCGGTCTGGCACCTCAATAAAAGATTTAGTCGTTCTTTTGATTACCTGGTAAGTTCTCTGATAATACCGCCTTCAGCCATCAAATCCTTTAATTCACTAAAGGGCACGAAAATATCGATTGAACCGGTAGCATAAGGAGCAATATCATATTGATTATAATAAAAACCAATACCACCGCGGGTGATATAAAAATTTTCGGACGGTTTGATTGTGTCTGTAAAGAACCCTGCATCTTTAAGGCTTTGCGCAGCGGGAATGTGAAATTTCATATGGATCTTATCGCTAAGAACAGAGCTTAGTTGGGATTCTGAATTCTCCTTAAAAATATCTTTTAATTCAACCTCTCTGCCGGTCCAAAGGTTCACTACAGTGAATTGCCTGGTCTGAAGGCCATGGGCTCCACCGGTAAATGCATAATGATCGATATAGAAGCTCAGAATATGTGATCCGTTCATAAGGATATGAAGGAATTTCAAAGATTGCCAGTTAAAACTCGAAGCCATTGTTTCCTGATAAATACCTTCATTCGTGGAAAGATAATCTTCAAAATAGACCTGTCTCATGCCATCCAGCAGCTTCAAAGGTTGGTTTATTCTTACTTGTTTTCCTGTGAATTTCACCAACATCAGGTGAATCAGTGAATCAGAGATCAGTGGATTGGCAGATTCTCCCGGAAGAAGCATTCCAAGCTGAATGTCTGCTGTCGGTGATCCGGTTTTTTTGACAAGTGGCGTAGAGCCTTTCTGGTAGTAAATATCCATCGAGATACTTCCCTCAGGGTATTTCTCTTCGACTTCAAAGGCTAATTTTGTTCCGCCTGAGTTCTCAAAATTCCCTGACAATGTCTGACCATTGATAAACCTTCCCTGGAAAAAGCTTCCCTGTTTATTCCCAAGTTCTTTAATAATGAATGCGTCGATGGAATTCATCTTGCCACACACAGGGATACCTTCTCCACTATTTTGCTCACCAACCGGTGACTTACCGGACTGGATAAATGAATAATCGCCATAGATAGTATCATTGATCTTGACAAGGTTCATTTCTAAAGGATATTCCTTATTAATTGATCCTAAAAGATGAAGGTAACATTTTTTTGGAACCAGATTCTGTGAAAATCCATTTCCAGTTAAAAGTATAAAAAGCAGAACGCCAATAGAATGTATGATCTTTTTCATTTTTATTTAGTTAAAAATTGCACTTCCAATTCGTACCATTGTACTTCCCTGATTGATCGCTATCCGGTAATCGCCGGACATGCCCATGGAGATTTCCCTGAAACCGGGATCATCTCTGAAATATTCTTTTGATAATGCCTCGAAATATTCTTTCAACATCCGGAATTCTTTCTTTATCAATGAGATATCTGACGTATATGTGGCCATACCCATCACACCAATAATATGAATGTTCTGAAGTTTCCTGAATTCCTCTGATGACAACAAATTTACTGCTTCCGTATATTCAAGTCCGAATTTTGTCTCTTCTGTCGCTATATAAAGCTGCAACATGCAATCGATGACCCTGTCGTTATGCTTTGCTTCTTTGTCAACCTCCCGAAGAAGTTTCAGGCTGTCAATGCT
>CAZUYY010000700.1:1541-1755 GCA_964624935.1 uncultured Prolixibacteraceae bacterium | reverse complement strand
TTTTAATTCCTTTTGTGTAGTGACTCTGCAAATTTCAATTTTCATTACAGCCAATGTTGAGTTTTGTACCAATCAATGGTCTCTGTGATGCCCCGTTCAAGATCATATTCGGCAACGAAGCCAAAATCAGTTTGCAGCGGTTCTGTTTCACAGCGCCAGTTGGTACTACTTAAAACATTATATTTATCAGTATTCAATGTTGGGATAGTTCCCA
>CAZUYY010000700.1:0-1531 GCA_964624935.1 uncultured Prolixibacteraceae bacterium | reverse complement strand
CCAAAAATCCGGCAATCATTTCAAAACCGTATGCAAGCTGTTTCACGATTACAGGGGGAACTGTTATTTTAATAGTCTTTTTCTTAAGTATTTTCTTTGTAATAGCAGCAAAGGTTTTCGTATCGTACTCCCAGCCATCAGAAACAAAATAGGATTTCCTGAGGATCGGAGATTTCAAGGCATCAAAAATTAACCTTACCAGATCTTTCACATAAATGAATGTAAGGATTTGCCGCCCTGATCCAATATAGGTCTCCAGTCCACGATTTATAGTTTTAAAGAAAACGAAATAATCTTTTTCCCTGGGGCCATAGACACCGGTTGGGCGGAAGATCAGCCAGGGAAAAGAATTCAGTGATTGGATGAATTTCTCAGCCTCCAGTTTACTTTTGCCATATAACTCTATCGGATCCGGATTATCGGAAAGCATGACCGGACGCATGGTTTCAGGATTGCCCGGGCCATAGGCTGCGAGGCTGCTTAAATATATAAATCTTCCAGGAATCATTCCGGACCTAATCAATGCCTGAATGAAATTTTTTGTGTATTGTGCGTTTACCCTGAAATAATCATCTTTTTTTCCGGATTTCGTAATTCCGGCAGCGTGAATAATATATTGAAAAAAGATTCCCTGAGCCTTACAAACTTCAAGGGTCTTTACGATTTTTTCAACGGAAGAAAAATCAATCTCCAGAAAATGGATTTCCGAATCATTCAGGTACTCTCTTGAACTTGTTCTGCGAATACCGGCATAAACATTATAATCCCTTTTCTGTCCCTCCTCAACAAGGTGACTTCCGATAAAACCGCTGGCGCCGGTTATCAGTACATTCGGCATGTTTATTTTATTTCCATTCAGTAAGCTTTGAACCTAAAAGCTGCTATTCACAATCCTGAATGTTAAAATATCTTAACCCAGCAACGGCGTGTGAGATGCTGACGGCCATTAAAATTTTTCCAGATGGTGAGTGCCTTGGCGTTGTCTTCTAACTGAGGCATCGTGATGGCACGGGTAATATGATGCCGGATGTAGGCTTTATGCATTTCATTATAATATAGGGAATTTACACCTTTGCCATGATAATCAGGTCTGACACCGTTCAGGTACATGTCGATAGTGTCATTCTTTTTCATGGCGCGCAATACATGCATAAACCCAAAGGGGAATAATCTTCCGTTACATTTTTGAAGGGCCTTAGTGAGCGAAGGCATAGAGATGCCAAAGCCCACGATATCATCTTTTTCATCCACCACAAAAGAAACAAATTCAGGGCGGATGAATCCGAAGTAAGCTTTAACATACATATCCACTTGCTTTTGCGTGAGGGCTGTGAATCCATATAATTGATCAAAAGCCTGGTTCAGCAATACGAACATTTTTCCGGCATAAGGAAGGAGGTCTTTGGATTTTTTCGTCTTCACCAGGTGTAACTTATATTTCTCCATTACCAATTTCGATATCCGTTCCACTTTGTCCGGTATCTCCTGTGGTACTTCAAATTCATATTGAATCCAGTCTGCGGCTTTTTCA
>CAZUYY010000699.1:0-1758 GCA_964624935.1 uncultured Prolixibacteraceae bacterium | reverse complement strand
TTATTCTTCTGCTTGATAGCTGTACCTCTAAAACAAGCAGGAAAGAAGTCACCGTATTGTCGCATTCCGACCTGATCACAATCAGCGGGGCTTATGCCATGGCGCCTATCATGCAGGTCTGGATGACTGAATTTCAGAAATCACATCCCTATGTTAAATTCAAAATGGATATTAACGGCACAGGTCAGGGCCTCAATGAACTTCTTGCGGGTAAAATTGATCTGGCCATGGTTTCCGAAGAAATTCCTAAAGGGAAAGATTCAATGTTGTGGATCAGCCCTGTGGCACGACTTGGAGTTGTTCCGGTGATAAGTGCCAGGAATCCATACCTGAAAGCCATCATGGAAAAAGGGATATCAAAAGAAAAACTGGTTTCTCTTTTTTCAGGGAATAATATCATCACCTGGGGGGAACTGACCGGTACATCAAGTAAAGACCCTGTAAAAATTTATATGCGCGGAGATACTTCCGGTGCTACTGCAACCCTGGCCAGATATTTATCAATAGATCTAGCCCAAATTCATGGAACATCGGTGAAAGGCGAAACAGAACTTATCAACCAGGTTAAAAGTGATCCCCTTGCATTGAGCTATTGTAATTTCATCTATGCCTTCGATCCGGCCAGGCAAGTGTTCCTTGACGATCTGAAAGTGGTTCCGATCAGCATGACCGGAAAAGAAAAATCAGAAGGTGCACAAAAAATATTCGACACCTATGAGCACCTTCAACGCGCCATGTGGTTAGGGAAATACCCCTCAACACTGATCCGGGACCTTGACCTGGTATCAAAAGGAAAACCGAGGACAAGGGAAATAATTGATTTTATTTACTGGATCATTACTGATGGGCAGCGTTTTATTGCCGATAACGGCTATATCGAACTCCATTCCAGCGAAGTGCAGAACCTTGTGAATACCATGAAGGCGATGACACAATAGTTTCTATTTTTCTTTTCTGTAGCGTTGCTTTTCCGCCGGGGTCATCTTTTCAGTTGCATACTGGAAAATCAGCCGGGGTGCCTTGTTTTTCCATTTATAGAGGAAGGGTTCAACCTGTGAGGACTGTCGTTTCCAGGCTTCCCGGAGAAACCAACCGAGACCCTGGTGAACTTCCCGTTCAGGATCCATCATCAGCGGTTCGATGAAATCAAGATAGGGCTGGTAATCTGATGTTTTTTTCAATTCCTTGATCAGTGATACCGGTACTGCCCGGCGCTGAAACTTGTTCTTCGCTGCACGCCATTTGTCAAGCTCGTGATATGTTATAATCTCCTTTTTAAAGAAAACCTGCATGATTTCCCCGCTTATAAAATCAGAATGAGCCCAATTGGTTATCCCGGTTTCAAACCAGCATTCGAATTTATGGAATGTTTCTTTTGAAAATTCTTTTTTAAATGACATTAAAAGGTGAAGGGCAAAACTTGTTTCTTCATATTTACCTGTCCTGAGAAGGAGAGGGGCAGTCCGGAAGACAAGGTTCAGGTCAATGTCCGCATCTTCAAGGAGACTTTTTATTTTAGAGTTCGTTTGTTCAAGGGTAAGGCCGAAGGCAGTATAATCGCCTTTGAAGTACCTGGCATATTTCTTAACAATGGCTTCATTGCCATTAGCTCTGCAAAAATCATCTATTTCCTTGAACAATTCTAAATGAGTCATATGTTGTAACTAATTTTAATAAATCATAAAGATAACAAAAAAAACCATTAAAATTAACAAAACTTTTGGACTCCTCTTGGGACAGCCCCTCCCCCTGCCCCCT
>CAZUYY010000698.1:0-1760 GCA_964624935.1 uncultured Prolixibacteraceae bacterium | reverse complement strand
AAAAACACTCAAGCTTCTCCGGAATAAGTTTAACGTTAAAAACAATCTTGAATTAATAAACCATCTGATTGAAATAGGAGAGATGTGAAAATTCAACTTATCTCATCTTACACGATTTGCTTTCATCTTAAGTTTAAGTTCAAAATTTCCTCATTTTCCCGGAAAAGTGTCAAATTTGAGAAACCCCGTGCACCAGTAGTGCACCGGTTGGTGCACCATTGACCCCGATCCAAGCGTATCGATCTACCCATCAAGCAAGGCCAATGCATTTTCAATCAGATGTATCCATGATTGACCCCAACCCCCGGCCTCAGTCGGCAGTTTTAAAAATTGTGACGCGTAAAGCGGAAAGTAAATGTAGGATTAAAATTGAAGAATGAAAATGGGATGAGTTTTCATCCTCTGTGGAACTCTGTGATTACTCAGTGGATCTCTGTGTAATACCATAGAGCGTCGAGTTACTACACAGAGGAACACAGAGAAGGCACAGAGAATTCACAGAGTGCAATGTGCCGACTACGAACTGTCACTGCCAACTGCCGACTACTTGTCCGTCTATCCGCTTGTCCGCTTTTTTCGCGTCACGTGTCACGCGTCACGCGTCACGTATTGCCATGCCTAAACAGCATGACACAGATTTGATTACTTTTGTATCTTCTATGAGGAGATACTTTACCTTTTTACTTCTTGTTCTGTTTTTCGTCAGGTGCAGTGAGAATGAAGAGAGAAATCCTTCAGACCCGGAAACCATGACGAAAAAGGAATCCTTTACGACCCCAAATTCAAAACCGGGATCAAAAGAGACCAGCCTTTCTTCTGAAAAGAATGTGCCGCCCGGCTCTGTTCTTATTCATAAAAGGAGAATTAAAAGGAAGGAGAAGATAATACAGCCAGAAATTGTTAAAGAAAAAAGGAACATAGATACAATGCTGATAAAAAAACTTACCTTTCTGCGTAATTCGGGTCTTGACATCGATTTACGGGAACCGGGCAATCAGGAATACATCTTCACCCCTATTGAAAATCCGGAATTTTCATCGATGATCCTGCTCAGCCATGACCGTTGCTTCAAAATCAACTTTGACAATGATGTCTTTGATAATACTGACCGTTATTATACGAATGGGATCCGGTTTGATTTTATAAGTCCTTTACTAAAACAATCCCCGCTGTCATGGCTTATGGTTCCATACTGGGGCGAGGGTACCAATTATTATGGAGTTTCGATCTGTCAGAATATGTACACCCCTTCAACGACTAAAGTCAGCGGCATTCAGTATGGCGACAGACCTTATTCTTCCTATCTTTTTTTTGGAAGTTTCAAGATATCCAATGACCCAGGAAAGAAATTCCGTCAGACAAGCGAACTTGATCTCGGTGTGATCGGACCATTAGCTTTCGGCGACTTTGTGCAAAAGACAGTCCATAGTGATTTACCCACAAACAGTGAACCCCTGGGTTGGGAATACCAGATTCAGAATGATGTCATTCTTAACTACAACCTGACCTATGAAAAAGGCATTCTAAGCACGCGGAGTGTAGAGTTGAATCTGAACAGTACAGGGGCATTGGGCACCTTATACACGAATATGGGAGGTGGGTTTCAATTCCGTGCAGGAAGGATGAATCCATACTTTGGTTCTTATTGTTTTTCCAGAAATAACCTGAATAAAGCCACGGGATCTTCAAAATTAAAGGCATTTATTTTCCTCACTTCCCTTGGGAAGCTTATAGGATATGATGCGACGCTGGAAGGCGGG
>CAZUYY010000697.1:0-1761 GCA_964624935.1 uncultured Prolixibacteraceae bacterium | reverse complement strand
TGACTCTATTACTTTTAACCAAATTATTGAACGAAAAAGTCATATTTTATCAAAATGCACTATATTCGCTATCGGAAATTCTAAATCTCACTCCATGTCAGAAGAAGAAAGCCCTTTGACCGTGATCATCCCCGCTTACAATGAAGCTGAAAATTTAATGATCATCCTCCCCCCTCTTATTGATTTTTGTAACCTTCGCAAATGGAAAATAATCATTGTTAATGATGGTTCCACGGATAACACGAAAGAAGTGCTGGGAACCTTTGCCGGCACTGATCTTCTTACCGTGATCCATCACAAGCTCAACCGGGGTTATGGAGCCGCCGTAAAAAGCGGTATCTGCACCTGCAATACCGGATATGCCATAACCATCGATGCCGATGGCCAGCACCAGACAGAAGATATTGAGAAATTGTACACCTGCCTGAAAGCCAGTGACGCCGACATGGTGGTTGGTTCCAGAAAAGGGATCAGGTCGGCTTCCGTTGCCCGGAGTATTGGGAAATGGCTGATACGCCGGCTGGCAAAGATGTTAATGCCGGTCCCTATCCATGATATCAATTCCGGAATGAAGATCTACCGTACTGACCTGGCAAAAAAATACCTCTCTCTTACACCCGACACCATGGCCTATAGTGATATTATCACCCTTGTCTTTATCAATAACCGCCATCTTGTCCTTGAAGAACCAATCACCATAACCTGCAGGTTGAAAGGAAAGAGTACAATAGGCATGCAAACTGCCTTTCAGACGGTGATGGAAATAATCAACATTCTGATTTTGTTCAACCCTGCCAAGATCTTTTTGCCATTATCATTGATCTGCTTTTTAGCAGGGGTCGGCATAGGATTGCCTATTCTGATAGCCGGACATGGAGTTTCGACAGGAAGCCTGCTGGGAATTTTTGCCGGTGTTATCTTTTTCCTTCTGGGTCTGATCGCCGAACAACTTTCACTGTTGCGCAGAAACCACACTAAATAACAATAAAAAAATGGTCCGCTTCCTGAGAATTATTGATAAATGTGCAGGATTTATCATTGTCCTTTTCCTATCGTTTTTCAGGGTCTTTAATAAAGAGAAAACAGAAAGACGGAGATTCCTTGTCATAAAACTATGGGCATTAGGAGATTCAATTCTTACCCTTTCACTGATCAAAGGGATCAGGGAATCATTCAAAGAAAGCACCATTGATGTGCTGTTGCGAACGAGAGTGAAAGATGTATATGAGTGTTATCCTGTTGATTGCATTTATAACCTGGATTCCTTTTCAGACCTGCTTAAATTAGTATGGATGCCCCGCCATTATGATGTTGTTTTCGATTGTGAGCCTTACCTGAACCTGAGTGCAATACTTGCTTTTACACTGGGAAAGGAAAGGATCGGGTTTTCCAACCAGTTCCGTTCCCGTTTGTACACAAAAATAAGCGCTTTCAGTAAAGAACAGCATATGGTCCAAAACTATCTTGACATGCTCAGGACCCTCGGTAAGCAATATAATACGATGGAACTGGAAAAATTGTCCATCAGTTTTATGGAGAAAACAAAGGTAGATGACTTTATTTCCAGGGAGCTCCGGGGGAAAACAATTGTCGGAATTTCTCCGGGAATTGCTGAATCATCAAAAAACAGGATGTGGTTTGAGGACAGATTTGCCGGACTGGCAGACAGGATCATCGATCTTTTGAAATGTGAGGTTGTTTTTATTGACAGCGCTGGCAATCAGGAAATGTCGCGTCATGCGTTGTCCTCCTCTGGACTTC
>CAZUYY010000696.1:0-1764 GCA_964624935.1 uncultured Prolixibacteraceae bacterium | reverse complement strand
AGGGGGTGGGGTCATTCCCCCTCCCTCTTGGGGGAGGGGGTCAGGGGGTGGGGTCCTACTGATTAACCGTCATTACCCCGTTCACGGTTATCGTTGCACCCGCCGGAAGATTCCAGGTAGCCCCTCCGGTCTTGGATAATTTCAGATTGTAAAAATTATTTGCTCCCGGTGGCGATCCGCTGATGATTGTGGAAGGGCTGCTTCCAACAAATTCAACTGTCCCCGTACCGGCATTGAACGTCCCGGAATTGGTCCAATTGCCGGAAACATCATGCGTAAAAGAACCTGCCGTAAATGAAGTGCCCGGACCAATAGTAACATTTCCGCCAATCGTTAACCCGGCTACTGCAGAAGTTGTTACAGTTCCACTTAAAGTAAAATTGCCGCCAATGCCGGTTGTCCCGGTTTGCAAAACATCGGTTCCGCTGCCGCTTAATGTCAGGTTAAAATAATTGTTTGAGTTTATTGTTTGACCAGCGCCTGTAAAATTCACAGAATTGCCTGACGCAGTTGCCGTAAGTGTCGATATCCCGGAAGTTCCGCCAATAGTAAGCGTCGAGCTTGCCGCTTGTGTTAAACCACCTGTCCCTGATAACGCAGTTCCTGCGGTCAGGGCATTATTATTAGTCAATGTGACTCCTGTAATTGTAACGCTTGGAATTGAAAATGTTCCGTTCAGCGCCTCGCTGTTCGTAGTGAACGATTGTACACCGGAACCTGCATTAAAGGTCCCATTGTTGGTGATCCCGCCCCTGAATTCAACTGCTGAATTTCCGGAGTTATTCCAGGTACCGTTGCCACTGATTGTCACCAATCCGGCAAAAAGTTTCGCACCTGCAGAGGAAGATATAGCTAATGTGCCACTTGTTCCATTACCGACTGTTGTTGTTCCTGTAACAGTAAGGGCATAGCCCGCTGCAGTGAAAGTTGTACCGTCTCCAACAGTGAGATTGCCCGAAATAATTGTTGCTATGCCTGTAATGGTATTTGTAGTTCCACTCGTAATTACATTATTAAATGTAGTACTTGAACTCCCGCCAAGGATCTGCGTTCCTGAACCATTAAAAGTGACAGTACTGGTATTTCCTGTAAATGTGCCGTTGTTTGTCCAGTTTCCGCCTACAGTCAAGCTGTATGCTCCATCCATAGTCAAAGAAGCACTGCTGTTAATCGTAATACCATTACATACTCCACTGCCTGATGAACCAATATGTGGTGAATAAGTAGTACCGGATGGAATAGTAATATTTGTTGATGCAGCCGGTACTCCTCCACACCAATTTGAAGCCGTGTTCCAATCAGTGTTTGTTGTACCCAGCCATGTGCCCGCGGTACATCCTGAATTGACATTTAAATAACCGGTTGTACTCGTAAAATAGGTGTCATTTTTGTAAGTTTTATTTGCTAAGGTCGATCCCCATGTTCCTGATGGTTCATCAACTCCTCCTAAATACAGCGAACCTGCCGTGTATCCAATGTTAGTTGCCAGATCAGCTTTTGCACTCCCGTTCACGGATAGTGTCCCCTGAATTGTCGGAATATTTGAAGATGGAAATGTCTTGTTTCCAGAGTTTGATAAAGTAAGGTTGTTAAATGTAGTAGAAGCGCTTCCGCCAATAGTTTGAGCAGTTCCATTAAGATTTATTGTGCTTCCGCCTGCAGTAAAAGTACCGCTATTGGACCAGTTGCCCGCAACATTATGGGTAAATGAACCTGCCGTAAATGAAGTGCCCGGACCAATAGTAACATTTCCGCCAATCGTTA
>CAZUYY010000695.1:0-1767 GCA_964624935.1 uncultured Prolixibacteraceae bacterium | reverse complement strand
TCCGGGTCGCCCCCTTTTTTTTGAAACAAAAATCGGATCCTGTCCGCAAACAAGAATATGATTTTCCGGGGCAGGTTAAAACAATTGACAATTTTTTTATTACATTTGTAGCAAGCGACAGTAAAAATAACTCAAATCAACAAAAAACATTACTATGAAACGACAAATCCTGTTAATCCTGATTTCAATGATAGGGCTGACCCTGCAATCCATCGCCCAGGGCAATTTGCTGATAACCCCGTCCCGGGTGGTTTTTGAAGGGAATAAACAAAAAGAACAACTCAATTTAGTAAATATCGGCGCTGATACTGCCATTTATTCCATCAGTTTTGTTCAATACAGAATGAAAGAAGATGGAACTTTTGATCTTATTGAGAAACCTGATTCGAGACAAATGTTTGCCGACCCATATCTCCGGATATTTCCACGCAGGGTAACCCTGGCTCCAAGAGAACCACAAGTTGTCATGTTGCAATACAGACGTAAAAAGGACATGCCGGCAGGTGAATATCGTTCACATTTATATTTCAGGGCAGAACAAAATATTAAACCGCTTGGGTCGGAAAACTCAGCCACCGATACCACACAACTAAAAATTCAACTGATTCCTATATTCGGTTTAAGTATTCCCATAATCATTCGCTCCGGCACAACCAATGTAAGCGTTACGCTGAGTGATTACAAAATGGAAATGCAACAGGACACCATCCCATGCCTTAGACTCGCGATAAACAGAACAGGCAATATCTCTATATATGGTGATCTTGTAATTACCTATGTTTCTGCGAAAGGCAAAACTTATGAAATAGCCAAAGTCAAAGGTATCGGGGTTTATACGAACATTAACAAACGAAATATCTTAATAAAACTAAATAAATTACCTGGTATGGTATTGACCAATGGGAAATTGGTCGTGAAATATATAAGTCATGATGAAGATAAAAAGATTACCGTTTTTGCGGAGGGTGAGATGAAGTTATAGCGATTTTGAATGAAGAATTGCGAGTTATAATATTACCGGCCAGGAATATGAAGTGAAAAGAAAAATCATAAAGGCACTATGCGAGCCTTAAAAATACATAAACAGGTTATAACACCATCGTTTTTAACAACGGTCTTCTTTTTTTTCGCCGGCTTTTCTTTTTCTCAACCTGGGGCAACACAACGCACATTGAGTGTAACACCAGTCCAGGCAATTAATTTTGGCGCATTTTGCGTGACAGGAAATTCAGGGGGAACTATTACCGTCGAATGGGATGGCAGCAGAACGGCTTCCGGCAGTATTGTTCTCTTAGCCACGGAGCCGATTGCCCAACCTGCAGTTTTTGAAGTAAAACCCGGTCAGGGCAGGAATGTCATTATTAGTTATCCCGTTACAACCACCCTGACCGGCAGCAACGGGGCGTCGTTTTCCCTCGACATCGGCCCTACGGAAAAAGGGGTCAATGGCGCCAGATTTACTGTAAATAGCAATAGTTTCTTTTCTGCCACATTGCGCGTGGGTGGCACCCTGCACATACCAGGCAAGGTTCAGCCCGGTATATATAAAGGTTATTTCGATGTTACCTTTAATCAGGAATGAGTCCTGTATGAAAAGAGGATACCCATTGGCAATTGTGCGGGCAAGGTTCTTCTTTTTACTCAAAGTTTTTTTTCTGTTCATGATAGTTGATATTTCAACTGATTTTGAAGTAAAGTCTCAGGTCGTCTCCACAGATGAAACCGCAGATACTTCCTTTCATTATGATGAAATTAATGTACTTATCA
>CAZUYY010000694.1:0-1769 GCA_964624935.1 uncultured Prolixibacteraceae bacterium | reverse complement strand
ATGGTATGGGGGGCGCTTGTGCAGCACTGATTTCCATGATGGAATTTCCAAAGATGCAGGCAGCACAGTCTGCTCTTTCTGCTCATAACATGTTTAACGGCGAAGCGTTGGCGATTTTGCTGGGATTGATGATCGGGGGTGTTTCATTCGCCGGCAGTATGATCGCTTTTGGGAAACTTGATGGAAGGATCGGGGATATCAAACATCCTGTTCTCAGGTTCATCAACCTTTGTTTTCTGATCCTTCTTCTGGGATTTGTCATATTTATCATGTTCTGCCAGCCTGTTGCAGGACAAACCTGGATGATTTATACCCTGGCTGCCCTGGCTTTGGTTTATGGCGTGACTTTCGTAATGCCGATCGGCGGAGCAGATATGCCTGTCGTCATTTCTCTGTTGAACTCATTCACGGGTGTCGCTGCTGCCATGGGTGGATTCCTTTATCATAATCAGGCTATGCTAACGGGTGGGATCCTTGTAGGATCTTCCGGAACCATCCTGACAATTCTCATGTGCAAGGCCATGAACCGTTCTCTTCTCAATGTGATCATCGGAGCATTCGGAGGAAGTTCTGAAGCCACTGCGCAGTCTGGCGACCAGTCTGTAAAAGAAATCACCCTGAGTGACACTGCTATTCTACTGAACTATTCACAGAAAGTCATTATTGTTCCCGGCTATGGATTGGCCGTCGCCCAGGCACAACACCTGTGCCATGAACTGGATGTCCTTCTTTCTTCAAGAGGTGTTGTGGTTAAATACGGTATCCATCCGGTTGCCGGCAGGATGCCCGGCCACATGAACGTACTGCTGGCTGAGGCTGATGTGCCTTATGAAAACTTGCTGGAAATGGAGGATGCAAACAATGAAATGGGTAATGCAGATGTGGCAATAGTTGTCGGTGCCAACGACGTGGTCAACCCGGCTGCAGAAGACGATCCCTCCAGCCCGATTGCAGGAATGCCGGTCATCCAGGTATGGAATGCTAAAAATGTCATCGTCATGAAAAGAAGTATGGCAAAAGGTTATGCTGCCATAGAGAATAAATTGTTCTTTCATCCTAAGACCAGGATGCTTTTCGGCGATGCCAAGTCGACAATGCAGAAACTTGTTACGGAGATAAAAAGCCTCTGAAAACAAAAAGCCCCGCAATTGCGGGGCTTTTTGTTTATCCGATCGAAAGATTACTTTTTGCCTTTTTTCATTTCTTTCTTTGGTTCCTTCATTTTCTTTGCAGGCTTGATCAGTTTCTTTGCGATTGAATCCTGATGTGCGATTGAATCAGCCTTTCTCTTTTCTTCCTGAACCTTAGCAATTGAATCTGCGATCCTCTGTTGTTCTGCCTGTACCATTGCTAATGAATCCGCAACTCTGATAGAGTCAGCAATTCTTTTTTCTTCCATTTCTTTTGCGCTGGGGCCGCAGCTATACATAAAAGCTACTGCGCCGATAACTAATAATGTTGCGAGTTTTTTCATCTGTTCATTGATTTTTAAGTTCGGACAAAGATAATTCAATTCAACAACAGCTTCCAAATAATTTGAATACTATTTTTTAACATTTTTTAACGTTTGAATTATATTCCTCATTATCAGAAAAATAAAGACAATTGCCTTTCTTAAATTTAATGTAATCAACCTGTTGATTTGTTCATATTCACTAATTCTGATTATGATTTCAATGACACATCCCGGCTAAATCTTTTTTTTGAGGTGTTAGAGCGAAAAGATAATTTACGATTGGACGCCTGCCTACCGGCAGGTAGGATTTTCG
>CAZUYY010000693.1:0-1769 GCA_964624935.1 uncultured Prolixibacteraceae bacterium | reverse complement strand
CAGGAAGATTAAAAGCAGTGGATTTCAGGGCAACGTGTTTTTTTGTCTCATAATCGCGGCCGCAGAGAAATCCATAGGCTTCCTGTTCACCATGAATATTGACAAGACTGATGTGGCAATGATTCGCACAAAATGAACATCTTTCCGAATGAACATTAATATTTTCCTTGTAGAGTTCCAGTCCCCTGAATACTGTCTGAAGCGGTTTTTCTTCTGCAAGAAGCAATGCTACGCCAAGTGCACCGGTAAGATGACAATAAGGGGAAACAAATATTTTTTTTCCCAGTCTTTGCTCAAAAGCAGCAACCAGTGACTTGTTTTTTGCTGTTGCACCCTGAAAACAAATATGACTGCCTATAGATCCTTCAATCGCTACTTTCTTAAGATAATTTTCCATCACAGAATGAATGATCGTTGCCAGTACCTCATTCACATTGTATCCTTTATTCAGTAATTGATTGGCATCACGTTCCATAAAAACGGTACAACGGTCGCTTGCAAGAGGTGCAGATACTCCTTCAGTTCTTTGTGAATAGTCTGACAGCGGACAACCTAGTTTACCGGCTTGTTCTTCAAGGAAACTACCTGTACCGGCTGCACAGACCGCATTCATCTGTGAAAAAGTCACGACACCGTTATGCATGAGGGTAAATTTCGAATCCTGACCACCAATCTCAATGATCGTATCGGTTACAGGATTCAGTTCATAGGCCGCCCTTGCATGAGCAGTGATTTCATCCACGATCAGGTCGGCATGAATGATCTTCCCGATAAACTTTCTTCCTGATCCGGTAGTTCCAACACCCTTAAAAGATAAGGTAACCGCCTGTCTTATGATCAAATCATCAATAGCTTCGAATATCGCCTGAATGGCTTCAACCGGCTTGCCTGCAGTATAAGTATAAAACCCTGCAACAGGTGAATTATCTGTGTCTGTAAGAATGGCTTTTGTACTTGTCGACCCGATATCTATTCCCAGAAAGGTCTCGTACTTCCTGTCTTTGGCCAGGGTCGTGTATAAATCAACTTGAACAGCGATAGGGTGTGGAACGACAACCGGTTTGAAACTCCATGATTTTTCGTTCCTGAAATCGGGATATTCTGAAAGTGTCAATGAAAGCGGGGGATGAAAATAGACTTTCCCTGTATCATCAGGCTTTAAAATTTCATCCAGTGATGTGAGCGATACATTTAAATAATTCTTTTCCTGTAAAACGTGATAGCAAGCTCCTATAGCCCCCAAACAATGGGAATATTGATTCACTGAAATTTTGGTATTCAGCAGTTTTTCCAGATGACCAATCACCGCGGCGTTTTTTGAGACCCCGCCTGCAAAAAATACCGGCGCCAAAGGGGGCTCCTGATTAAATAAAGTATCCACAATGTTTACGGCCAGCCCTTTGCACAGGCTGTCACAAATTGATTCGAGAGAATAACCCCGTTGCTGGGCATGAATGAGATCGGTCTTTGCAAAGACTGAACAACGGGATGCAATATCAGGAACGGGATCCCTGTTTCTCTGTGCAATCTCACATAATTCTCCAACACCGGTAAGGTTAAGACGAAAAGCCTGCTGGTCGAGAAAACTTCCCGTTCCTGCCGCACAGGAGGAGTTTGACCGGATTGATTCAAAATTCCCCTTTTCATCAAATTTAATCAGCATGAATTTCTCAGCGCCAACCAGTAAAAGGGATCTTGCCTGGTTGTTCAATATTTTTATGGCTTTGATTACCGCAACCTGGGGATTGCATTGCGTAACCATTTCAGGA
>CAZUYY010000692.1:0-1770 GCA_964624935.1 uncultured Prolixibacteraceae bacterium | reverse complement strand
TTTACCGGTCAAAACGCCGGTGAATTCGTTACGTAATCGCTTGTATTGTCCAAACATGAAGCCGATTTCACGTCCGCCAACACCGATATCACCGGCGGGAACGTCTGTGTCAGGACCAATGTGACGTTGCAGTTCGGTCATAAAACTCTGGCAGAAAGCCATAACTTCGTTGTCTGATTTGCCCTTGGGATCGAAATCAGAACCA
Organism: uncultured Prolixibacteraceae bacterium; assembly: GCA_964624935.1. GTDB lineage: Bacteria > Bacteroidota > Bacteroidia > Bacteroidales > FEN-979 > FEN-979. The sequence goes on along the minus strand of CAZUYY010000692.1, from coordinate 1,565 downwards.
CCTTTACCACCACCCATAGGAAGTGTTGTTAAACTGTTTTTAAGAACCTGCTCGAAAGCGAGGAATTTTAAAAGGCCTAAATAAACAGTCGGATGGAAACGAAGACCTCCTTTGTAAGGTCCGATAGCGCTGTTCATTTCGATACGGAAACCCCTGTTGATCTGGATTTCGCCTTTATCGTTCATCCATGGAACCCTGAACATGATGACTCTTTCAGGTTCAGCAATACGTTCGAGAATTTTGGCGGTCTTGTACTTCGGGTTTTCTTCAATGAAGGGAATCAGAGATTCAGCAACCTCCTGAACAGCCTGGTGGAATTCTTTTTCCCCCGGGTTCTTAGCAATAATCTTAGCCATAAATTCGGCGACCAACTGGTCATACACATTTTTTGTCATAGGAGTAAATAGTTAAATTATTAATTTGTGAAAAACTTCACAATATTACAATAAATATCTTTACGTCAATGATATTCGGAGTATTTTTTTTTACAATTCTGCAAACCTCATTCAATAGATGATATGGCTCATCCTGAATGTGTACCTTTGTTTGAGATAAGATGTATATCGCCCATTTAACTTTGGTCTGATAACAAGTCATAATAGATATTATTTATGCCATCGAGGATCGCATTACCAGTGAAGAAAAAAATGATTGTGAAAAAATTCACAATGGTTATGGACAATGTTCAATTGTTCTTGATTTTTTTCCTGCAAGCTACATCCACAAAGACAGGATGATCCCCATCACCAGCAATGAAATCAACCAGAAGGCATTATCAAGCAACCATAGTCCCCATGGTTTTTTCTCATAGAGTTTAGTGCTTAAAGTTACTGGAGCAATATATCCTACCCAGCCGAAAAATCCACCCATAAGTCCACCACCTATACCAGTGATTTTAAAGAAGGCATCGCCAAAGACAATCGAATGGTACAGAACAAAACTGAGTACAAATGAACCGATGAAAACCAATACGATATTTATTGGTGCTGGTTTCATATCAGTAATACCTGTGAGTTTCTTCCAAAGGTTTCCAAAGATTACTGCATACCAGATAGTAGCAATGACATAATTTGCAATTGCTGCAACCAATACAGCAAGATAATTGATGTGAATTTTCATGATTTTGATTTTTTTACATTTCTACTCGTTTGGCTTTTCGAATTACGCCCCGTTTTTCTTGTGGTTCTGGTCTCCACAGTAACAAGTATCCTTATCCCATTGTTACATCTTCACAAATGTAAAATTAATTGATTTTTTAATCTTCAAAAAGATGATGATAAAATTCCATCCCCAAAATCTTTCATTCTTCATTTTTCATTCTTCATTTTACGAACAGGCTTTCTTCAGCTCAAAAAGATTATGTAATTTTACAATCCATCCCGGTTGGTTCATGCCATTATATAAAAAAATTGATCATGCAATCTGTTGAAGAAAATGCTGGCAAACAGCAGAATAGCCAGGATTCAGTAGATGTTGCGAAACTCCTTTATGACAATCGCGAACGTCTGAAAGAACTTGCCGCCATAAACCAGACAACGGCCATTCTCCGCACGGGCAAACCTATC
>CAZUYY010000691.1:0-1781 GCA_964624935.1 uncultured Prolixibacteraceae bacterium | reverse complement strand
CTACTAACTATGCCGCATTTGGTGGTGATACCTATTCTTTTGCAGAACCTCACGGGGATACCTTGGCTTTCACCATTGGTGATGGCTTTTATGATCAGATCCTTGAAAAATCAACCGACAATGGCACAACCTGGACAAGAACAATTATCTGGAATTGTCCTTATGACCTGAGCGGGTCGTCTCCTCACTTCTTTTATGCACCTGATGGCACAAATGCCATCGCCCTCGATAACAAAGGAATTGCCCATATTGCTTTCGGATTGACGTCGGACAGCGGAACAAACACTGCCTGGTATTACCATATTGTAGTCCAGGGGGTTGTTTATTGGAATGAGAACCAAGGCCAGCTCAGGCAGGACCTTAACCCTGATTCATTATTTGCCTCCGGAAATTTGATAGGCTGGTTAAAAGATACAAATGTTGTTCATCTGACAGCCACTGAATTTACTTATTGGGGTACTTCTCTGACTTCCAACCCACAACTGGTTATCGATCCGAATAATAAGATATTCTTTTCCTATGCTGGAGCCACTACTCTTTTAGACCCCAACAATTTTAACATGCGTCACATATTTGGCAGGGATGGTGTACTCACTCCTGCGGGAAACCCGCTCTGGCATAATGATACCCTTGTTGATATTACAGGCGACTGGATCCAGTATAACTTTGCTGAATGTGTGTATCCATCAGCTTCGCCAACAACAGATGGCAATTATGTTTATATTCTCTTTCAGTGCGACGATTACGGTGGATCTTATGTGAAGAGCCTAAACCAGTCCTCATGGCAGGGTCAGTCCTCTCCTGATAATAACAACATGATCATGATTCAGTGGAGTTATCCAATATGGGAGGGAACAACTGAAAAACAGGCGAAACCTACATTCTCTGTTGGCCAGAACTTTCCGAATCCTGTAAATGGCCTTACCAAAGTAAATGTTTACCTGCAAAATGCCGGCGATCTTTCTCTGAAGGTGACCAATCTTACAGGACAAACCCTGATGAATATGGAGAAATCCAATGCTCATCAAGGTGTAACACAGTTTGTAATTGATGCCAGCCAGCTTTCTTCAGGTGTTTACTTCTATACTGTAAAACAAGGTGATAAATCCATTACCAAGAAGATGATTGTTGAGTGAAGGGTGAAGAGTGAAGAGTGAAAAGTTTTTTTATTGAGAGAAGCCCTGGTTCGCCGGGGCTTCTTGTTAACTGGTGAATTGGTGAATTGGTGAATTGGCGAGTCAAAAAAATGGCAAAATAACAAGATGGTGAAATCGCAAAATAAAATTAGTAATCTCTTTGTTGAATCTGGGGAAAATTGAATTAATTTTGTTTACATATTCTGATATAAGGTTCATTTTAAAAATTAAGATCATGAAAAAAATTCTTACTATCACTATTGCTTTATGCATTGGGATTGGTGCATTTGCACAATTCGATGCATTTGTGAAGAAACATGCAAAATTGATTGCCCCGATGAACAAGAATGTTTCCTGCAACATCGATCTTCCGGTTGTCGGACAACTACCTCCCAACGGCCTTGTTTCCAATAAAAGTGTTCTGACTGATCCTACTGCATCAGTAACCACGTACGATCTTCAAAGTAATTATTCAGACCAGCGAAGAATTTACCTGCATCCTGATGGAACTATAGGAACTGCCTGCACATGGTCAACACAGAATTCTTCGTGGACCGACCGTGGAACAGGATACAATTATTATGATGGTTCTTCCTGGGGCCCTCTGCCGACAGCCCGTGTAGAATCTATCCGGGTAGGATGGGG
>CAZUYY010000690.1:0-1782 GCA_964624935.1 uncultured Prolixibacteraceae bacterium | reverse complement strand
TGATTTTGCCATGGCTCTGGACCATTCTCTGGATACTTTATTTACTTCTCTCGACAGTACGATTTTCAATATATCCGTTCCGGAAGTCAAACTTTATACAGATACAGTTCTTCTTTTTGATACAATTAACCCGGTACCTGTTTCAGGAACTATTACAGTTACATTTCCTTCCGGTAACAAAATAACAAGTTTTCCTGATTCACGGCCTGCAAAAGTCAAGCTGAACGGTGCAGTTCCAACAGGATACTACTATGTGAATTTTTTTGCAAAAAGTCCGAATGGAACACCTGTTCACCAGCGGGATGCAACAATCCGGGTTCTTTCGGGAGATTCAGTTTATGTTATTGCAACGGCAACTCCGGATTCAATCTGTGCCGGAGAACCCTCACAGCTTTTTGCAAGAACGATTAAAGGGATCAAGCCTATTTCTTTTTCCTGGACCCCTGTGACCGGACTGAATAATCCGCATATTGCCAATCCTGTTGCATCTCCGCTTATTAATACACTCTATCATGTTCATGTGATGGATTCTGTTTCACATACGGCCAATGATAGTGCTCTTATCAATATAATCCCGACACCAAATACTCCCGGAACTATCATGGGACCAGCAATAATTTGCCCCGACTCCGTTGCAGGTTACAGTGTACCGGTTGTGCCTCATGCGACTTCTTATTCCTGGACAATTCCGGTCGGAGCACTGATCCTGAGCGGACAAAACACACCAAATATTACGATTCAATGGGGCACTACAGGGGGAAGTGTATCAGTTATTTCAGGAAATCAATGCGGGATAAGTAATCCAAGTGTTCTTGATGTGACGGTTATCAATACGCCTTCCCAACCAACTATAATACAAGGACCCGAAGAAGTGTGCAATGAAGAAAAAATCACTTTTTCGGTTGACCCGGTTCCGGATGCTACCTCTTATCTCTGGACTGTACCTGCAGATGCAACAATATTAAGCGGTCAAAATACAGATACTGTTAATGTTCAATGGGGCGCAAGTGGCGGTAATATTACTGTTACTGCACTCGATGATTGTGGAGAAAGTCAGCCATTTACACAGTTCATCAGTCTTGAAACATTACCGGGACCTGCAGGTACGATCACGGGTAACGATACGCTTTGTACAAATTATGAAAATTATAACTATACTATACCGGTAATCACAGGAGCCACCTCTTACACATGGGTAGTTCCTTCAGGAATAGCGATCACTTCCGGGACAGGTACAAATTCAATTGGCGTCACAATCAGTCCCCAGGCGACTTCAGGTGTCATCCTCGTCGAAGGAAATAACATCTGTGGATCAGGAACAGCAAGTGTTACAAATATCACAGTAAAAATTTGTGCAGAAATTCCAGAAAATAAAAAAGAACCCGAAATCTCCGTATTTCCCAATCCGGCAAACGGTGAATTAAATATGACCATTACAGGAAGTGAAAACCAAATGGATGTAAGGATTTTTGATATGAGAGGACAAGTTCTTCTTAGGGAATCCCTGAATAACATCCCGCACGATTTCAGACAAATGATCGATGTTTCGGCGTTTTCAAGGGGTGTGTACTTTGTGGAAGTGACCAGCAGTACAACATTTATGGTAAGGAAGATCATTCTTCAGTAAAAAAGATTGCGAAGATTGTAACCTCGCTATAGTCAAAGCGTCAAAAGGGACAAAAAGAAACAATAAACCCTAAAAACCAAAAACAATGGAAGCTGGAATTTTAGTCCCGATAGCCTTTTTCGCAATGGTCTTTGGAATTGTGTACCTCGTTATCA
>CAZUYY010000689.1:0-1783 GCA_964624935.1 uncultured Prolixibacteraceae bacterium | reverse complement strand
TTCCTGTTTCTGAATTCCATTCTGACTTCAAAATTCGTTGATCGATATTCGAGTATTCAGGAAGAAAACCCAATACCCAACACTTGACAGTACAAATTAAAAAATAAAACCATGGCTATAATAAAAACTTTTAAGTTGAACAATTCCATTTATTGATAATATATATAACTTTAAAGTTGATTATTTAATTTTTTCATAGTATCTTTGATGCATTATTTTTCCCCATGATAACAAAACAAGAAGTTGAAACATTCTTAAACGAATTTAAAGTTAAGATGAAAGTTTTCCAGATTCTCTTTCGAGACGAGAGAATGAAGAACACTCAATCGCTTCTAAAGTTGGAAATGCCCCCCGATGCACGTAAAATTGAAAGTTTACCTGTTTAAAAAGCCATCAAGCCTATGAATAGTCCGATAACTGGTAAACCAATGAAATTGGTCAAAGAACCGGGAGTAAAGCTCGCATTCCGTAAGGAAGAATTTGAGATTACATACCATTGCTATCTTTGCGAAGAAAGTGGTGAAAGATTCACTACTGACGTTGAGGATAAAATCAATCAAACTCAGGTTCACAATCAGTACAGGGAAAAATATGGGATACCTTTCCCGGATGAGATAAAGGAAATTCGTGAGATGTACGGGATTTCAGCCAGTAAGATGTCTGATATTCTGGGATTTGGAACCAATAGTTACCGGTTATATGAATCCGGTGAGATCCCATCTGTTGCGAATGGCAGATTAATATTGGCAATTAAGCAACCACCAGACTTTATCAAACAAGTAGAAGCAAGCTCCAACATAATTTCTGACAAGGAAAAGCAAAACCTGTTATCACATGCCAACAATCTCGTTGAGCAACAAAAAGGGAATACCTGGGATTCAATCCTGCTAAAACATTTGTTCCTTTATGAACTGCCTAATCAATACTCAGGATACCGGAAGCCAAATCTTATGAAACTTGCCAATGTTATCGCATTTTTCAGTGAACGCATGGGTTTATTCAAGACCAAACTGAATAAACTGTTGTTCTATACAGATTTTGGATATTACAAGAAAACTGCATATTCCATGACAGGATTAACGTACCGGGCCATTCCATTAGGGCCGGTTCCCGCTCAATATGACATACTTTTTAACAAACTCAGTGAAGATAATCTTATCAATATCAATCAGGAATTAATCAATGATACAGGCAATTACGGAGATTTGATAAAAAGTTGTATCTCATTTGATGCTTCGCTTTTTGATCTTGAGGAACAAACATTTTTGGAAGAAGTTGCAACAAAATTTATGGACTATTATGCAAAGCAAATGGTCGATTTAAGTCATCAGGAGAAAGCCTGGGAACAAAATAAAGAAAGCAAAAGCAAGATCATCAGTTATCAAAAATATGCGTTCGAATTAGTAAATATGTAATAATCTATGTAAATCGCCTGCCTGCCAGAAGGTAAATCGTCCAATCGTAAATATAAATGTCATGCCCCTAAAGGGTAATGAAACTTACCGCCATGTTTGATCCTGCAAATATTTCGTTCCTCTGGGACTCTGAGGCTCAGGAGGTGCATTTCGCTGGAAATATTTTGTCCCTGCAGGACAAGAAAACGCAATGCCCTATTTGATTCAACAATATTCCGTACCAATAGGAAAAGATATTCATAGAAACTGATTGGAATAATATCATCTACGTCCCATAAGGACGAAATATTTATAGAAAAATGGGCCCCCTGGTTTACATCTCCCCTTCGCCTTCAGGAGAAGGGGCCGGGGGATGAGGTGCTTCGTTT
>CAZUYY010000688.1:0-1786 GCA_964624935.1 uncultured Prolixibacteraceae bacterium | reverse complement strand
AGCCTGATTCGACGCTGTGCGAAACCCTGCGCCAACGGCTCGGACGAATGTTTACTCCTCACGAGGCGCAACCTCTTGCTAATAAAAAACTTAGAGCCGCGTGGACCAGGCGGTCCCGCGGCTCTTTCTCGTCGTATTTCGCGTTGTCTCGGTCAAGCCTGGGCTGGGGCGCCGAAGCGTCTCACCCGGACTTGCGATAGAAGACCAATTACTTCTTGGCTTTCTTCTGTTCATAAGAGATTCATTGCCTTACTATGATCTTGATATCATATCTTCCGGATTGCAAAGTCGGTTATCTGACCTTTTCATTTCACTTAAAGTGAAAAAAATCTCAGGTTGAATTGACAATCCGGAAACTGGGTAAAAACAACTACGAAATACCTCCTCTTTACAGTTTCCTATTTTCTGTAAAGATGGTGGGTCAATGAATAGGAATTTCGACCATGTTGGTTTTACGTAATTTGAAATTAAATAGATAAAACCCGTTTTCGTTCGCTTTTCCTTTAGCCTATCAAGATGTGCTTAGAAAAAATTAAAGGAACGTCCTTTTTACTCGGTAAACAACCGGAAAATTCATACGATAATGAAAACTCTTGAAATTGGAATTATTAATCTTTTACAAAAACATATGTATATGAGAAAAAATTCTTTCATTTTGATCGCATTGATAATTGTTTTTGCGTTCACATTTACTGATAAAGTTAACGCCGATAACCCCGGTCAGGTATGTATTTCTGATTTCAGACAGTGCCCTGCTTTGGATGAAAATGCTTCATGCGCACCTTTAACATTGATTAACGTCTCTTTACAAAATCAATCTGGTGTCTCTGTTTGCGAGTCCTGCCCAACATGGTATGTTTCGGTTTGGGAAACTGATGGCACAACTTATATCCAAATAGGTGCAGATCAGTCATTCATGTCATCAGCCCCGCTATATAAATGGCCAAATATTAATTGGGATCAATCCTATCCTTATATTTTTCTCGTATGGAAGTATGTAGGACCTGGATGTTCTCCGTGTCCTACTAATACGGTAAATTCAAATCCCATTTACCTCCCTTCAACTTTAGGTTGGAATACATTTACTGATTTTTACCCACCCCAGTAATCGTTTTTGTAGATTATAAGGATCACAAAAATTAAACAGATGTAAATCATTGGATGACAGGTCTGACATTTTTATGCAATCACTGGGTAACATAGATGCTCATACATCATTAACCCAGTGATTGTTAATATTAAATTTCAGTGCTATTTTGTTTATTTAACTAATTTTACAACAGCATTATTTAAATTTACGGATGATTGAAAAATATGAAGTTAGCAAATTACTAATTGAACATGGAAGTTATTTTACTACAGGGAATGAAAAGATTCATAAAACAAACAAGGATCATTATATTCTTGTTGTTTTCTTCGCAGGTCTGTTTTTCTCAATCTGACCATGAATTCTGGTTTGCCGCACCTCCTGTTACTCATCAGTTTGTTTCTCCCAGCCCAATCCTATTTCAAAACCTTAACCAGCCCATTCGGATTTATTTCACAACCGCCGATGGCCCTGCCACCGTAACCGTTGATCAACCTGCCAATCCTTCATTTACCCCCATAGTAAAAATTGTGAATGATGATTCAGCACGGATGGTTGATCTTACGAATTTTATAGATCTTGTCGAAACAAAGCCTGCAGATTCAGTGCTTAATACAGGGTTGCATATTACATCGGATAAAGAGATCACAGCTTTTTATGAAGTACAATCGCCTCATAATGCAGAAACATGGCATCTTT
>CAZUYY010000687.1:0-1787 GCA_964624935.1 uncultured Prolixibacteraceae bacterium | reverse complement strand
AACAATGGAACAAAATTGGAATAGGTAACCCTTTCAATGACCTTTCCATTATCTCTCCTTACATTAAAAAATGATTTTTGTTCCGGAAACCAGAGGTACTTCAGCATCCTCGCTTTCAGGGTATCGGCTTTAGACTTATATATCTTCACATCTTCTTTTTTCCCGAGCTTTTCAGCAATCCGCATCATGCTGACGTATTCCCTCAACTGAAAGGTATTGATGTCGGCGGCAAGAATCGCAGAACGGTCATTTGTATCGTTGGTGAGGGCTGGATTATTATCTGCACCCGATTGTATTGCTATATCCCAGAAAAACAAACCATATTTTTTATCGTATTGGGTCTGTTCCCTGTAATCCAGGACTTTTTTCAACTTATCATAGATTGGATTGATCCACGAAAAACTTCCTCCATAAACTGATGCAAACAATGCTCCCTGCGACAGGAAGGGTTTCATTGCGAATTTTCCAAAAATAGGCCTGGGCCCCTTCGTAGTCATGCAACCTGCAACATAGCCGTCTTTATCCACACCATTGACAAAATTCAATACCCATCCTTTCAGGTACTTCGCATCTTCTTTTTTATGTGATGCCAGATAACATCCGATAAAAAAACCGTCCCAATCCCACATTTGCTTGTAAAAACCCGCGGGAATAAGGTAGTCGTGCTTGAGATATCCTTCTGCAGGACGAATGGAACGGAGTTTCAGTGTGTCGAAGGCAGCATAAAGGTCCCAGATTAAATGTTGTTCAGTTGGATTCTGGTTGGCAGAAGTCATTCTGACATCCTGTGCAAGCATTGAACAAGGTTTGCTGAAAATGAATAAAAGGGAGAACATAACCCCGAAAATGATCTTCTGACTCTTCATATTTCTTTAGATTCTTTAGGTTAAAGAAAAACTTGTGCAAGTTACGATTTTTTGTTCAAAGGTTTAATATCTGCTTAAGCTCCTTATACCCGCTGCTGCTTGCCCGGATACTCGTACCATTCTTTAAAAGAACATTGTAAGTCTCCTTCTGATAGAGTTCCAGCCGGGAAATCTGGTTCACATTCACGATATACGACCTGTGGATTCTGACAAATTGGGACGGATCGAGATGGGATTCCATGTATTTCATGGTTTTTTCTTTCAGAAATTTTTCGGTTCCGGTATGAATGGTCACATAATCATCATCGGCTTCGATATAAGAGATCTCGGTAACAGGTATCACTTCAATCTTATGGCGGGTCTTTACCGCAATTCGCTGAAGATATTCAGGATTTGTTTCTATGGCTTCTATCAGATGGTTGGTTTGAGGTTTTCCAGGCTTTTTTGAAAGAATAAGTTGCTGTACCTTTTTGATGGCCTGGCCAAAACGTTCGGCTGAATATGGTTTTAACAGGTAATCTATCGCAGTCATCTCAAAAGCCTTGATGGCATATTGGTCGTAAGCAGTTGAGAAGATTATATGCGGTGATTCTTCCAGGAGTTCGAGTAACTCAAACCCCGTAAGTTTCGGCATCTGGATATCGAGAAAAACAATATCCGGCTTCAGCTCCTGTATAGCTTTCAATCCTGAAAACCCATCCGGATAATCCCCAAGTAATTTAATCTCCGGGAATTCTTTCAGATAATGTTTTATCAGCTCCCTGGCCGGCTCCTCATCATCGATAATAATCGCAGTATTCATGTTGGTAATTGATAATTGATAATTGATAATTATTATAACTCACTATGTCACCACGTCACTATGTCACCACGTCACTATGTCACCACGTCACTATGTCACCACATCACTATGTCACTACG
>CAZUYY010000686.1:0-1789 GCA_964624935.1 uncultured Prolixibacteraceae bacterium | reverse complement strand
GGGTTCTATGCTTTGGCGTGTCATTACTTCCTGCCCGATCAAGTTAATGATTGATAATTGACATTGAATCGTGGAAGCTGAGGTTTAAATAGTGATATTTCTATCAGTTGGACTGGGATAAATGTTTAGTGAGATTAATTTATTTATATTATTTTTAATCCCCACAGGGAAACCACCGCCATTAGTAGTTCTTAGTATTGTTCCGGTATCACCCGTTACATAACCTGTATTATAATCTGTAAAATAGACTGAATATAATGATTTTGAAGTCCCCGAAGCCTGATTTGTCCAGTTTGCCCCTCCATCGAGGGTATGAAGTATTGTTCCTTCATATCCCACCGCATAACCTGTATTTTCAGTTGGAAAAAAAACGTAAGTCAAATTATTTGAAGTTCCTGAAGTTTGAGTCGTCCAAAGAGCACCGCCATTTGTGGTTTTTAGTATTATACCCGAATCTTGCGTCATATCATAGCCAACTACATAGCCTGTATTTGTATCTGTAAAATAAACGGAATTTAAGGAAGCATGTGAAGTACCTGAATTTTGTGATGTCCAGGTAACTCCTCCATCACTGGTTTTGAGTATTTGATCATAATCACCAACTACATAACCTGTATTTACGTCCGTAAAAAAAACAGATGTGTAAAAATTACCTGAAGTAAAATAATGCAGTCTCCCCCAGCTTGTTCCTCCATCATTGGTTTCCAGGAGGGTACCATAAAAACCAAGTGCATAACCAATATTTGAGTTAATAAAATTGACGGAGATTAATGGATCATTAATACCCGTATACTCTTTTATCCAGGTTGTCCCTCCATCTGTAGTTTTAAGAATTGTATCAAAATCACCAACAATACATCCTGTATATATATCTGTAAATTGAGTAGAATACAATGCACTTGTAGTCCCCGAATTCAGATTTGCCCAGTTTATTCCCCCATTTGTAGTTTTAAGAACCGTACCATTTGAACCAACTGCATATCCTGTATTTGAATTTGGAAAACTGACAGATAGTAAATCATTTGCTGTAACCGGACTCTCCATTATCCATGTTGTTCCGCTATCAACGGTGATGAGTATAGTCCCATTATATCCAATGACATAACCCGTACTTGCATTGGTGAAATAAGCCGAACATAAATTATTTGAAATCCCTGAATTCTGGCTTGCCCAGAGAGTTCCGCCGTTTGTTGTCTTTAGTATTAAACCAACGTCGCCGGCGACATATCCTGTATTTGCATCAGTTAAGTAGATTGAATGTAATTCATTTGAAGTCCCGGAAGTCTGGCTTGCCCATAGTGTTCCTCCATTCGTGGTTTTTAATATAGTACCATTCCCGCCAACAACATAACCTGTATCAGCATTGACGAAATAGACACCATTCAAATTATTATAAGTTATCGGATTTTGGAGAAGCCAGTTAGTGCCTCCATTTATGGTCTTTAGAACTATACCAACCTCTCCAACCGCATACCCTGTATTTGGGTCAGTAAAATAAACCGATTTTAAAGCGTTTGAAGTCCCGGAGATTTGAAATATCCAGTTAATTCCGCCATTGGTTGTTTTTAAGATGGTTCCGGCTCTGCCCACTGCATACCCTGTATTGGCATCTGTAAAATAGATCGAATAGAGTATTTGTGTGGTAACCCAATTTAAGGTCATCCAGTTTGCTCCTCCATTTGTAGTCATGAGCATCGTGCCGTACCAGCCTACCGCAAATCCTATAGTTGAACTTGTAAAAAAAACAGAAGTTAAGTTACTATTTGTACCTGAATTCTGAAGTACCCAG
>CAZUYY010000685.1:0-1797 GCA_964624935.1 uncultured Prolixibacteraceae bacterium | reverse complement strand
TCAATGGTAAGGACTTCCTTCGCTAAGAAATTAAATATGGCGATTTTCTTATCGACATTGTTCCATTTTAATCCCAGTATCCTTACTGTAGCAGTTGACCGGACCGGGTTAGGATAACAAATTACCATCTGCGACCTGAATTGATCATTGTTGGGATCAGATATTCCCGTAAACAACCGCTGAATCAGTTCGATTCCGTCACCAGTTCCAAGATTGCGGGAGTACTGTTTATCCGTATCATTGTTCCATTGTTCAAAGGTACCCATGCTTGCTATGTGTGTTCCGTCATGGTTGGGGTCATAAACGATACCCGGGGCCCAGTTGGCCGAATCGGCGGCCTGGTAAAGATAATCATCTCCGCCATCCATATGTGCACAGGTTGAAAACTGGGCACGTATGAAATTAAACCCTACCGATTCAATGGCAACATGGTCCTGGGAGACGAATAACGAGGATGGCCATTGGTTATTAAATGGAACCATCTGCCACTTCTTTGGATCACATACCGGTTCATCGCCACCCCATAATCCATCGAGCATGAATAATACGGTTTTTTCTCCGAGATCCTTATGTTCCATCAGATCTACGAGACACCGGTACTTACCGTAACCGTTTCCATTTCCTGAACCGTCAGGACTGGGAAGTGAATAATGCAGGTGAGTTGACCATTCGCGGCAAACCGATCCAAAATGGTTTTTTGCACAGAATGTCCCTCCGGCACAGTTATGTTGCTTAAGACATGCTATATTGATCATGTATGATGCATCAACATAGGCCTGAGGCAGAGAATCAGATATCGTTCCATCGCTGTAAAATAAGACAGGTGCCAGAGTAGGTGTAGCACGTGTCCGGCCGTGTTTACCAAAACGGTCGAGGTACCTGACCGACGGGAATACGCTATGACAAATATCCCAGAAATGATCAAAAAATATCCGGTCGGGATCGCCCATAGAGATATTTTCCTGGGGCACGCCGGCAACATTAATCAGTTGTTTGAGCATTGCCAGTGCAAGCTGGGGTGCAACGTCAATGGCATCATTCAGTGAATCTTTCTGATAGGTGCTTGTATCGACATTGGCAAGATAGCCTGTCGTGATATTGAGTTTGATCACGATCTTTTGCCCGGCTGTGTAACCCGTGTTCCCATGACCATGGGTCCTGTTGTAATATCGAAAAATCGAGTCCCATGCGAGTGTGTCGTTCGTTGTCCCGGTCAAAGTCCGGATTGCTTCAGAGAGCATCTTTTCAGTTTCTGTCTGGCTTGTATTTTCATTCTGCCACCAGTAATCGCCTATTGAATCGGTACAGTTTTCATTGGTTGCTTCAGGATCCCATACCCAAACCACACGGCCCGGGAAAATACCACGTGCAATCCCAATGGGTTGGTTTGGACCACTTTTTCTCAGGATCGTTGTTGCGGAAGCCGGAATGGTTCCATGGTACATCGAAAACAGGAAGGCAAAAAGCAACAGCAGGATGAAGCCTGTTCCCATCAGATAATGTGAGTTTTTAAAACTTGACCGAATCTTTTTTACAGCAAAGACAGAGGTTGTAATCCCAGCGATATACAGAATAAATCCGGATGCAAAAGGAGCTGCAATCCGCATACATGGGTAATTTATTCTGCTGGGTTTAGGTATCACCCGGATAAGGAACCAAATGGTTGAGATGATACCAAGAAAGATAAAGCCCACCTTTGTTTTGGCTTTTCGATCAATAAACCACCTTTTCTCCTGCTGAAAACGGGAGGCATGTTTTGAAACAGCGTCCAGATCTTTCATATTGTATGGAATACAT
>CAZUYY010000684.1:0-1801 GCA_964624935.1 uncultured Prolixibacteraceae bacterium | reverse complement strand
GGATTTACGATTGTGGATTAACGATTTTTTGTTAGGAAAAACGACTTATTAATTGCCCCAGCCTTTGTACCCCCGCCTAAAGCGGAGGGTAATTCATTTTCATCTTAGCATATCAAAAAATGAATTAGCCATCTTTTTTGTTTTTTTTCTTGACTTTTAATTTTTTCGTAAATTTATCTACTTACTTTTACAAAGAACCAGAAAAAAATTTTCAGGATAGGGGGATTAATACAATTTAGTGTATTACAAATATGACAGGCTATCTATGAGAAAAGTTAAGTTGAAATATTGTAAAATTTACAATGCGGTCATAGCGGTGCTCTTAGCTTTTCTTGGTTTTACTGTTTCATGCGGGAAGATGGAGTATGGAACGCCATCTGTGCCATATACTGAATATGGGACTCCGAATGCTAAGTTTATTGTCAAAGGGGAAGTTGAGTCCTCGCAGACAGATCAGCCAATAAAAAATATCCGGGTCATTATGCAGAGAGATTCTGTATTAACGGATTCAACGGGGCATTACCAGGTTGATTCATATGGATTTCCTGTATTACGAACATTTTCTATAAAATTTCATGACATAGACGGCAATTTAAATGGTGAGTACTTTGATCTTGATACGACTGTCGTTTTTACTGATCCGCAATTTATTAACGGGGATGGACAATGGTATGCAGGTGAAACGTCGAAGGAGTTCAATGTTCAATTGAAACCGAAGAAATGACCGTTACTGACATTAGCCTCAAAAAGAAAATTGCACTTCATTTATTCAGAAAATACAGGGCAAATGAGAATAAGCTTCATACCCTGAACTATGTTTTCTGGGAATGTACGTTACGATGCAACCTGAAGTGTCTGCACTGCGGCAGCGATTGCCAGGCCGATTCTTCAATCAAGGATATGCCTGTTACAGATTTCCTGAATGCTATCCGTGAGGTTGGAAAAATCGTGGTTCCGAATAAAACGATGATCGTTTTTACAGGAGGAGAGCCACTTCTGAGGTCTGATATTGAGAATGCCGGGATGAAGTTGTATCAAAGAGGGTTTCCGTGGGGGATTGTCAGCAATGGGATGACATTGACCGAAAAACGATTAAATTCTTTGTTAAATGCGGGATTACGGGCAATAACGATAAGCCTGGACGGACTGGAGGAATCGCATAATTGGTTAAGAGGTCATCCTCAAAGTTTTGCCCGGGCAGTTCATGCCATCAAATTATTACCGAAGATCAAGGAACTGGAATATGATGTTGTTACCTGTGCATTCAGAAAGAATATCAATGAGCTTGCACAAATCAGGGATATGATTATCTCACTGGGAGTGAAAGCATGGAGAATTTTTACTATTTTTCCGGTCGGAAGGGCAAAGGAGAATGGTCAATTACAATTAGAACCGGAAGAATTTATACGGTTGTTCAATTTTATTAAACAGACCCGGGAGAGTAAGCGGATCAGGGTTAATTACGGATGTGAAGGATTTTTAGGTAATTACGAGAAAGAAGTCAGGGATAACCTTTTTTATTGTCAGGCAGGAATACATGTGGGATCGGTATTAGCGGACGGATCAATTTCGGCATGTCCAAACCTCAGAGGCAATTTTATACAAGGGAATATTTACCGGGATAATTTTGCGACTGTATGGCAAAACAGATATGAGAAGTTCAGAGACAGATCGTGGGCCAAGACAGGTGTTTGTCTGGACTGTGATTTTTTCAAGTTTTGTGAGGGCAATGGAATGCATCTGCGGAGTGAGGAGACGGGAGAGCGTTTATTTTGTCATTTAAAGAGGGGGGAAGAGGGGG
>CAZUYY010000683.1:0-1801 GCA_964624935.1 uncultured Prolixibacteraceae bacterium | reverse complement strand
TCCCTCTTGCACTATTGAACAATATGCTGGGCGGGCCGATCATGAACTCGAGATTATCTCTGGCGTTACGTGAACGAAACGGGCTTACTTACCATAACGAATCGAATTATATGCCTTATTCTGATGCGGGAATTGTAAGTATTTACTTCGGAACCGATCCTGTGCAATATGAGAAAGCATTAGAAATAGTTCATCAGGAACTGGCAAAGATCAGGAATCAAAAGCTGACAAAGATGCAGCTTCACATCATTCAGAGACAGTTGACCGGTCAATTGGCGATTGCACAGGAATCGAACCTTGGACAGATGTTATCCATCGGGAAAAGTTTCCTTCTGCAGAATAAGTTTGATCCTATTGAAACAATCATTTCAAGAATAAATAGTACTACAGCAGAAGAACTCCTGGAAATTTCCAATGATATCTTCCATCCGGAAAAACTCAGTATGTTGACTTTTACTGTTAAGTAGGGATTGTTATTTTATTTCTGTATTAAGATTATCCGTATGATTTCCGACGAGCTTCTTGATTATGCCGAAGGGCATACCACATCTGAATATCCATTCCTGGAAAGATTAAACCGGGAGACCAACCTCACGCAGGTCTATCCGCGCATGCTGGCAGGACCCATGCAGGGATTATTCCTGAGGTTCATCAGCCAGATGATACAACCCCGCAGGATCCTTGAGATTGGCACCTTTACCGGGTATTCTGCTATCAACCTGGCCATGGGGCTTCATTCCACACCTCAAGAGGAAGGGATCCTCCATACCATCGAAGTCGATGCGGAACTGGAAGACCTCATCCGTAAATATTTGAAAGAGGCAGGGTTGGAGCAAAAAGTAATCCTTCACATTGGCGAGGCCATGAAGATCATTCCCTCCCTAGATGAAACCTGGGATTTGGTATATATTGATGCCGACAAAAGCAATTATCTGAATTATTACAAACTCATCTTTGACCGCGTGAGGCCGGGAGGGTTTATTCTGGCTGACAATGTACTTTGGGATGGTAAAGTCCTTAATCCCAACACCCGGAGCAGGGATACTCACGGGATCATTGATTTCAACGATTTGGTCATGCAGGATGATAGGGTGGAGAATTTGTTGCTGCCTTTCCGGGATGGAATCATGCTTGTCAGAAAGAAACCATGAGACTGCATTGAAAAGTCTCTTTTACCGCAAAGGCGCCGAGACGCTAAGGTTGCAAAAAAAATATATAGGTTCTTTATAATTTCAGGATGGGACGTACCAGGGATTAATTTTCAATATTAATCGGGTAAATATTCAATATCTTTGGGCTAAATCTTATTTTGATGGGCTAAGACGAAAATAAAATGCCCTTCGCTTTAGCGTATTCGCGTCTAAATGGCTCATTTTGACCACAAAAAAAATGCTATTTGATCTTAGATTCTGCGAATATTTTGTCCCTACGGGACATAGAAGATTAGGGGCGCATATTTTGCTAGAAATATCATGTCCCTACGGGACAATAAAATACAAGGCCCTATTTAATTTTACATATATTTCGATTTTACAAAACGATTCCGTACATGCAAAATATTTCTATCGAACAAATGGAATGATATCATCAATGTCCCATAGGGACAAAATATTTATAGAAAATGTACGGAATAATATCCTCAATGTCCCGTAGGGACATGATATCTTTTAGAAGCATTTTAAAACAAAAATATAACATCGCAGCATACCGTTTATCGATGGGGTTAGATTCTGTCGTAGCTGTAGTTATCTACCTTGAAGTTCCTGTAAGAAATTCAGGAGAGCACTTAGCGGTAAAAAAA
>CAZUYY010000682.1:0-1803 GCA_964624935.1 uncultured Prolixibacteraceae bacterium | reverse complement strand
TTTTTCATAAGGTATATTATATGTACAATTTATTATCCAAAACCCAAAACCCAAAACCCAATGCCTAATACCCAATACCCAACACTTCACACTTCGTTGATCAATATTCGATTATTCCAATCACACTTCTCAATTCACAATTCACACTTGAAACTAATACCCAATACCTAACACCCAATTACTCCTCCGGCGGATTGGTCAGCTCCGTCGCCGCCTGGATCCCTGATGCCACTTCCGGAATGATCCCCATTCTTATATAAATCGGCCGAATGATCTTTTTGATTTTAGGAAGTTGCCTTGCAAAGAATATTGCACCTGCAATACAAGTCGCGCCACCGATCATTAGTGTAGCGGGAGCTCCTATTGTACTTGCGAGTGATCCTGCCAGTAAGCTTCCGAATGGAGCTGTACCCATGAATGCCATGGTATAAAAACTCATTACCCGGCCACGTTTATCATCATCGACAATAGTTTGTAAAATAGTATTGCTTGAGGTCATCTGCATCATCATTCCGAAACCGGTGAATAATAACAATACAAGGGAAATTACAAAGTTGTGTGACAGTGAAAATGCAAAAATTCCCGCTCCGAAAACTCCCGCAAACAAGGCGATGAGCTTTACCAGCCCCAAAACGCTTCTCCTGGATGCCATATAAAGAGCTCCTGTCAGGGCGCCTACACCCGTGGCACCCATAAGAAATCCAAATGTATGCGAACCCCCGTGAAGGATGTTCTTTGCAAAAACCGGCATAAGCACAGTATAAGGCATCCCCATCAGACTTACCAGGGCAAGTAACAGGATGATATACCTGATGGGTTTAAAGCCAAAAGTATAATCGAACCCTTCCTTCAGCCCTTGCAGCACATTGGTTTTCTGGATTTTTGCTTTGCCAGGAGTGATCACCATCATCAGCAGGAAAATAACAACGAAAATATAGCTTATCCCGTTTATCAGGAAACAGATCCCTTCGCCGGTCAGTGCAATTAATACACCGGCTATCGAGGGCCCCAGCAATCTTGCAATATTAACCATTGTTGAATTTAATGCAATTGCATTTCCCAGGTCCTCCCTTTTTTCTACCATGTCAACTACAAATGAGTGCCGTGCAGGCATATCGAATGCATTGATACAGCCAAGGAAGGTACTAAGCAAAATGATCTGCCAAACCTCAATGGATCTGTTTAACACCAGGAACGCCAGGATAAAAGCTTGTATCATGGCCAGTATCTGGGTAATTATCAATATGGTGTAACGGTTCCAGCGGTCGATCAGTACCCCGGCAAATGGAGCAACGATGAATGTCGGGAACTGACCGACAAAGCCTACCACCCCCAGCAGGAATGCCGATCCGGTGATGCTGTAAACAAGCCATGGAAGAGCGATTCGTTGCATCCATGTCCCAATGAGAGAAATGCTTTGTCCAAAGAAATAAAGACGGTAGTTCCTGTACTGAAGTGAGCGAAAGATGTTTTTAAGCCCTGAAGACTCTACTGTATGATTATTCTCTTTATTTTTCTCCATTCAACTGGTCAATCAAATCCTTTAATATTATCCCATTGTAAGCACCGACCTGAAAAGTACTTTAGCAGTCATCATTTTTTCATAGGCCAGGGCTGCCTGCCCGAGGGGAAATACTTCAACCATCGGAAGAACCTTTGTAAGAATGCTGAAATTGATCGCATCTTCTATTCTTCCACTGACAAATCCGTTGATCGAACGTTCACCTCCTAATAAGAGATTAGGAGGAAACTGCATCATGTCTCCCGCTCCTGTAACAATGATGGCCTGACCCTTCCGGCCAA
>CAZUYY010000681.1:0-1805 GCA_964624935.1 uncultured Prolixibacteraceae bacterium | reverse complement strand
CCACTCAAAAGTAGCAGAATTCCTACCTTAAACCAAATATTGTCTTACACATATTTTGGTCATTCTTTCAATGATAAAGAAGGGTTCACAAATTAACCGCTCCATCGGAGCGGTATCCTCGTAGCAATAAAAGACCATCTGATTTTCCACCGCTCCATCGGAGCGGTATTTCCGTAACTATAAAAAAAGCAGTTTCTCAAATTTCTACGAATTACCAACAATCCGGAGAATCTGCAAATTTATATAGTAATTTTGTAATCCTAGGAAAGGAAAAATGGAAATACATACAGAGTTATATCTTGGCGATAGTAAAGAGAAACTCGGATTATTAGAAGAAAACTCGATTGACCTTATTGTTACCTCTCCACCTTATGCTGATCAACGTAAGGATACTTACGGAGGAATTCATCACGATAAATATGTAGAATGGTTTTTACCGATTTCCGGTCAACTCCTCCGGGTACTCAAACCCACAGGTACATTCATATTGAATATTAAGGAGAAAGTCGTTGACGGTGAGAGAAGTACATATGTGATGGAACTTATCCTCGGGATGAGAAAACAAGGGTGGCTTTGGACAGAAGAGTTTATTTGGCATAAAAAAAACAGTTATCCGGGAAAATGGCCCAATCGGTTTCGTGATTCCTGGGAACGACTTCTCCAATTTAACAAGGACCGGAAATTTAATATGTATCAGGAAGCAGTGATGGTTCCAATGGGCGACTGGGCCAAGACCCGATTAAAAAACTTGTCTGATACTGATAAAGTTCGTGATACTTCAAAAGTCGGCAGCGGCTTTGGTAAGAACATTTCCAATTGGTTGGAAAGAGAAAAAGCATATCCGACCAACGTTTTGCATTTGGCGACTGAATGCAGCAACAAGAACCATAGTGCAGCATTCCCTGAAGAATTACCTGAATGGTTTATTAAACTTTTCACCCAGGAATATGATACCGTTTTAGACCCTTTCATGGGTTCTGGAACAACTTTGATTGTTGCTAACAGAATGAAAAGACATTCAGTGGGGATTGATATTGTTCCTGAATATTATGAAATGGTTAATAAGCAGTTGAGTCCTGTCGAGTTATATCTGTTAGAGCCAAAAGCAAATTATGAAAAAGCTGAACCTAAGAAACGTCACGCTGTACGTTGAAAAGAATATTGAAGAATTTCATCAAAGACGCCTGGAAACTGTAAATAGTATTAAATTAAAGGAGGTCTTAAAATCTAAAAACCCCTATCTTTTTAAAGCAAAAAATGTTTCATCTGCAAGTGAAATCGTTGAAGGGATTTTAAATGCCTTTCTTTCATCCAGTGAGGAGGGTATCTTTGGAAATTGGCTGGAAAGGCTTGCTATTTTTATCAACGATTCAGTCTACAATGGTCGGAAAGCTGGAATAGAAGGTATTGACCTGGATTTTGATAAAAATGGTAATCGGTATCTTGTTTCGATTAAATCCGGGCCACATTGGGGCAATGACAGTCAGATAAAAAAAATGTGTGATCAATTTGATACAGCCAGGAAAAGGCTATCAACTTCAGGCAGTAAAGCATCTATAGTCTGTGTAAATGGTTGTTGCTACGGGAAATCTCGTGAACAAAGCGAATACAAATCAAAAGGAAATTATTATAAAATCTGCGGCCAACGATTCTGGGACTTAATCTCAGGTGAACCCGACTTATACATCAAAATAATTGAACCCCTGGGCCATGAAGCCGCAGAAAAGAACAATGAATTCAAAATATCCTACGGTCATCTCGTCAACAGACTAACAAAAGAATTCTTAGATGACTTTTGTGACCAA